>NZ_JBHYIO010000020.1:0-225132 GCF_042740095.1 Nonomuraea sp. NPDC059023
ACCCGGTTACATTCCGAACCCGGAAGTTAAGCTTCCCAGCGCCGATGGTACTGCACTCGGGAGGGTGTGGGAGAGTAGGTCACCGCCGCACAAAACATGCAAGAGGAGAAGGGGTCCGACCGGCTGGTCGGGCCCCTTCTTCGCGTTCCGAAGGGGCTGTCCCGCCGTCGTGGGGTGGCCCCTTTTTCTGCGTTCCCCCGGAGGCGCTGGGTTTCCCCGAGGCATCGGCGACGGTTCACCGCCCCCACCCTGCACCGGCGGGCGCGCTTACCGCCTCCCACCCTGCACCGGGAAGGGCTTGCAGCCCCTCCCCGCCCGCCTCGCCTCCCACCCGCCTCCCATCCGCGTCGCCCTCCTCCACGCTTGTCAAGCGCCGGTGCGGCGAGCACCCTCTGCGGACGTGAACGGCGCAACGCGCACGGCGCCCGCCCGCAAGGGCTCGCCACCCTCCCGGCCACCTCGCCCTCCCACCCGCGGCGCCCTCCCCGACGCTTGTCAAGCGCCGGTGCGGCGAGCACCCCGCGCGGGCGTGTTCGACGCAACGCGGACGGTCGTCAACGCTTCTGGGTGCGCCGGGCTCTTCGCGTGCTCGTTGCCGCTTGGCTGGGCGGGGTGGCGGGGGCCCGGGGTGGTTGGCTGGTCAGTGGTCTGGGGGGTGGAGGTGGTCAGTAGGGTTGGGGGGTGGACTATCGTGCGGTTGAACGTGCGATCTTGGAGCGGGGCGTCGAGTGGAAGTTCGAGCCGACCCTGGACCGGATCGCGGCTCTCTTGGATCTGCTCGGCTCGCCCCAGCGGGCGTACCCTGTCGTGCATATTGCCGGCACCAACGGTAAGACCAGTACGGCGAGGATGGTTGAGGCGCTGCTGCGGGAGCGGAATCTTCGGGTGGGGAGGTTCACGAGTCCGCACCTGGTGTCGATGCGTGAGCGGATCTGCGTGGATGGCGAGCCGTTGAGTGAGGAGCGGTTCGCTGAGGTGTATGAGGAGATCGCGCCTTATGTGGAGTTGAATGACACCACGGGGCGGCGGATCCAGTTCTTTGAGTTGTTGACGGCCATGGCGTTCGCGGCGTTCGCGGATACTCCGGTGGATGTGGCGGTTGTCGAGACGGGGATGGGTGGCACATGGGATGCCACCAACGTCGTCGACGGGCAGGTGAACATCATCACGCCCATCTCGCTGGACCATACCGAGCGGCTGGGGCCGGATGTCGCGTCCATCGCGGGGGAGAAGGCGGGCATCATCAAGGCCGGCTCCACCACTGTGCTTGCGCAGCAGGAGCTTGAGGCCGCTGAGGTGTTGATGCGGCGGGCTGCTGACGTTGGAGCGGTTGTCGCGCGGGAGGGGCTCGAGTTCGGGGTGCTCAACCGGGAGATCGCCATGGGCGGGCAGCTGCTCACCCTGCGCGGGCTCAAGGGGGTGTACGAGGATGTGTATCTTCCGCTGTACGGGGCTCATCAGGCTGGGAATGCCGTCACCTCGCTGGCGGCTGTCGAGGCGCTGACGGCGGGGGACGATCCGCTTGGCATCGAGCTGGTACGGCAGGCGTTCGCCCAGGTGACGTCCCCCGGACGGCTCGAAGTGGTGCGGCGGGATCCGACGGTCGTCATCGACGCGGCGCACAATCCTGGTGGCATGCAGGCCACGCTTGACGGGCTGCACGAGGCGTTTGACTTCGCCAAGGTGATCGGGGTCGTCGCGGTCATGCGGGACAAGGACGTCGCCACGATCCTGGACCTCCTGGAGCCCGTGCTGGAGGAGATCATCGTGACCCGCAACTCCTCGCCGCGCTCCATGGCGCCGGAGGAGCTGGGGGCGCTGGCCGAGGGGTACTTCGGTGCGGATCGGGTGCATGTGGTGGACCGTCTCGACGAGGCCATCGACCGCGGCATCGGGATCGCGGACGCGGAGGGCGAGTTCAGCGGGACCGGGGTGCTGATCACCGGTTCGGTGATCACGGCCGGTGACGCGCGATACCTGCTGAAGGTGGACGGTCAGTGACCCGCCCCACCTGTGCCGCCGGGTTGACCGGCGGCGCGAGCCGTACCCTGTGGTGGGGCGGTTGTGCCGGTGAGAGGGGTGTGAGGTGAGTTTCGTCGTCACGCCGGGCATGCGCAGGCTGGGTGCCAGTGTGCTCGGGATGGAAGCGATCATGGCCGGGCTGATTACGCCCGTGGCGATTACGGTGAGTGGTGTCGCGCCGGCGCTGGCCATGGTGGCGGGACTGGGGCTGGCGGTGCTGTGCATCGTGGCGATCGGGCTGCTCAAGCGGCCTGTCGGGTACGTGGTCGGCAGCCTGGTGCAGGTCTTGGCGATCGCCACGGGGTTCCTTGTGTCCATGATGTTCTTCCTCGGCGCGATCTTCGCGGCGCTGTGGATCACCGCGATATTCGTCGCTCGCCGTGTCGAGGGCGTGACTTCCCGCTAAAGTCGGCCTACATGGCCGTCCCCCCAATCCAGCGGTCCCCGAACGCGGCTGCCGCCGGGCCCACCGCAGGCGCGAAGTTCCCGTGGTTGCTCGACCTCGTGCTCGGGCTGCTCATCGTGGCGGCTCTGCCGCTGGCGATCATCGCGATCCCCAACACCGTCTCCGTCGTCGCCGATCTGCTGCCGGCGGAGATCGACCGGGTCGGGCTGATGCGCGCGCACGGGCTCGCCCTTCCGGCGATGATGCTGACCGTCCCGCTGGCCGCCGTGGCGCTGCGCCGCCTGCGGGTCACGTACGTGCTTGTCGCCGGGCTCGCCCTGCTGGCCGTGGCCGACGCGGCCGGCGGCTACGCGGGCACCTCGTTCATGGTGGGCGTGCTGCGCGTGCTCCACGGTGTCGGCGCCGGCGTGCTGATCCCCGCCACGCTGGTGGCCGCCTGGGGACGTCCGCCCGTGGTACGCGCCGTGTGGGCAGGCATGCTGGCCGTCAGCCTCCTGGCCGCCCAGGCGCTCGCGCTGTGGCCGCTTCACCAGGTCGATCGCTGGCAGGTCACGCTCCAGCCGTACCCGCTGCTGACCGGGATCGCGCTGGGTCTCGCGGCGGCGTACCTGCTGGTCTGGTTGCTGCAGGGTGAGGGCGCGTCGCCGACGCCCCGGGCCAGGGAACGTAGCCGGTTGCTGCTGGCGGCCGTTCCCGCCGCGGGCATCGCGGTTCTCGCCATCAGTACGGCCAGCCAGGACTGGAAGGCCGGGCTGGTGGTGCTGGTCGCCGTGTTGTCCATCGCGGCGCTGCTGGCCCTGGCCACGATCGGGACCGGTGAGAGCCGGACGCTGGCCTACACGTTCGTCGCGATCGGGGTCGTACTGCTGCCGACCGTGGCGCAGGTGACGTATGTGGAGATGGGCGGGCTTGGCGGGCCTGGGCTGAAGGGGTTGTGGCTGCCGTTCGTGGTGGCCGCGGTGCTGGCGGTCGCGGCCGGGGCCGGGGTGGCGTTGTTCGGCGGGTCCGCGCTGCGGTGGCTGGCGCCCGCCGGGTTGCTGCTGGTCGTGCTGGGGCTGGCCACGGTGCGGCTCATGGTGCCGGCGCCGGAGGGGACGGTGCTGGTGGTGCCGTTCACCCTCATGGCCGTCGGGGCCGCGGTGGCGCTCACCGCGGCGCTGCGGCAGACGAGTGTGGGCGTGGCGCTGTTCGGGCTGGCGTTGTGCTTTCCCGGGGTGCTGTCCGGGTACCTGCTCGGGACCGGGGTCCAGGTCATGATGCTGCGCGGGCAGCGGTCGGCCCAGGGGATCGTGGACGCGTTCGTCGAGGCGTTGCACACGTGGGCGCTGATCGGCGGGTTCCTGACGGTGGCGGTGATCGTGCTGGGGGCGTTGCTGGCTCGGCGGTCGGGCGGGGCCGTTGAAGAGGGTGACGGGTCTGCTGCGGGCGGTGCCGTACCGGATGGGGCTTCTGACGGCGAGGACTCAAGTCTGGAGGAGCGGCCGGGCGTCAAGGCCTTCGTGGTGGCGGACGCTCGAAATGAGATGGATGCCGTGGAGACGGACTCGGAAGACGCTGGGGCGGAGCGGGACGACGCGGGCGGCGTCGGGGCCGCGCCGGCCGACGAGGTGGCGGAGCTGGATGAGGAGGACCGGCCCACGGGGGAGATTCCTCGTGTCGTGCTGCCCACGCCGGTCAACGGGGACTCGCCGGAGACGGCCGATCCCGCCCGGGTGGCCGATGAGCGCGACGGGCCGTCGCCCGCGGTGCCGCCGCCCGCTCAGTCGCCCGAGGACAATGAGCGGCCCTGAGTGCCGCGAGAGCAGGGGAACCGTCGCGGGACGGTAAGCTGTGCCGCGTCGCCGCTACGCGAGGACGGAGACCGTCTCGTGGTGCGGACTCGCGGAGCGAATGCTGATGCTCGCCCCCACAAATCCGTTCAAAGGAGAACCTCACGTGTCCGAGCGCACTCTTGTCCTGATCAAGCCTGACGGGGTGAAGCGTGGCCTCATCGGTGACGTGATCGCCCGCGTGGAGCGCAAGGGCCTCAAGGTCGTCGCCATGGACCTGCGCACGCTCGACGTCGACACCGCCAAGGCCCACTACGCCGAGCACTCCGAGCGGCCGTTCTTCGGCGAGCTGGTGGAGTTCATCACCTCGGCGCCGCTGGTGGCGCTGGTGCTGGAGGGGCCGCGTGCGGTCGAGGCGTTCCGGGCGCTGGCGGGGCTGACCGACCCGGTCAAGTCCGCTCCTGGCACGATCCGCGGCGACCACGCGCTGGAGATCGGCGAGAACGTCGTCCACGGGTCCGACTCGCCGGAGTCGGCCGCCCGGGAGATCAAGATCTTCTTCCCGGACCGCTTCTAGTCCCCGGCGCCCCGGTCCCGGCCCGGGCGCCCTGCCCGTCTGCGCCCGCACAGCTCCGTCTGTGCGGGCGTTTTCGTCTTCTCTGGGGTTTTTGGGGTTCTTTGGGGTTACGGCAAGCCCCCCATACCGCCGACCGCCGTCGTGGGCCGGCGGCCTCTTCCGTGCGGCTGGCAGTCGGACGGGGTGCTCGCCACTACAAAGCACGTCTGGCCGGACGCCGTGGCCTGGCTGAGCGCCGTAGAGGGGCGCCGGGCTCCACCGCGCCACGTCCCGCCGTGCGGCGCCTGAAAGAGCTCCTGGGGCCGTGGGGGTGGGTAGAGCTGAGCGAGGTGGTCCCGGGGGAGGTGCGGAGCAGGTGTGGAATGCGCATGTGCCGGGCGGAGCGGTGCAGCTGGAGCGGCACGGGTGGGGTGGTGGCGGGCCGGGTGGTGGCGGGCGGCGCGCATGGGGCGGAGGGTGCCGGGTGGGGCTCGTGCAGTGGGGTGCCGGAAGGTGCGCATCGGGCGGCAGATGGCGGGTGGGTTTGGGGCGGTGGGGTGTGTCCGGAGGCGGGATACGGCGTGCGGTGGGTGTTCTTGGGTTTGGCCTTGGAGGGGGTGGGTGTTGGGGCTGGAGTTGGTGGGCGGGGGTGGGTGTCAAAAGGGGGTGATGGCTGGCTATATCGGGCTTGGTGTGGGGGCTATCGAGGGCTGATGGGGTAAAGAGGGCGATACCGGAGGTACGCAAGATTTTTCTGGGACGGTGGTGCTCATTGTGCTCACTGGTGGGTACGTCACGTTACGATTCGAATGCGATCCGTAGTCATCAGTGAAGGACGTTACGGAAGGCTCCGTTCCCCATGGGCAGCAAGCTCGCCTTTCTCGGCCGCGACATGGCGGTCGACCTCGGCACCGCCAACACGTTGGTCTACGTGCGCGGCCGAGGCATCGTGCTCAACGAGCCGTCCGTCGTGGCCATCAACACGGCGACCGGCAAGATCGTCGCGGTGGGCATCGAGGCCAAGCGCATGATCGGGAGGACGCCCGGCAACATCGTCGCCGTGCGCCCGCTCAAGGATGGCGTGATCGCCGACTTCGACGTCACCGAGCGTATGTTGCGGTACTTCATCCAGCGTGTCCACAAGCGCCGCCACTTCGCCAAGCCGCGCATCATCATCGCGGTGCCCAGCGGCATCACCGGGGTTGAGCAGCGGGCGGTGAAAGAGGCGGGGTATCAGGCGGGGGCCAGGAAGGTCTACATCGTCGAGGAGCCCATGGCGGCGGCGATCGGCGCCGGGCTGCCGGTTCACGAGCCGACCGGGAACATGGTCGTCGACATCGGCGGCGGCACGACCGAGGTGGCCATCATCTCGATGGGCGGGGTCGTGACCAGCCAGTCGATCAGGGTGGGCGGTGACGAGCTCGACCAGGCGGTGATCACCTTCGCCAAGAAGGAGTTCTCGCTGATGCTCGGTGAGCGCACCGCCGAGGAGATCAAGATGGCGATCGGGTCGGCGTGCCCGACCTCCGACGAGTGCCACGCCGAGATCCGGGGGCGCGATCTGGTCAGCGGGTTGCCGAAGACGATCGTGGTGTCCGCCGAGGAGATCAGGAAGGCCACCGAGGAGCCGGTCAACGCCATCGTCGACGCGGTGAAGACGACGCTCGACAAGTGCCCGCCGGAGCTGTCCGGCGATCTCATGGATCGTGGCATCGCTCTCACCGGTGGCGGGGCCCTGCTCAAGGGGATGGACGAGCGCATCAAGGCCGAGACCGGCATGCCCGTCCATCTCGTGGAGAACGCGCTCGACTCGGTCGCGCTCGGCTCCGGCAAGTGTGTCGAGGAGTTCGAGGCGCTGCAGCAGGTGCTCGTTCCGGAGTCGCGGCACTGATGAAGGACACGCGCCGCGCCCGGCTCATCCTAGGACTGCTGCTGACGGCGGCGCTCGTGCTCGTGACGGTCGACCACCGCACCGGCGACGGCTCGCCGTTCACGGCGCTCAGGTCGGTGGGCTCCTGGGCCTTCGGCACCGCTGAACAGGGCGCTACCACGCTGGCCAGCCCGGTGACGGGGTTCTTCGGGGCTCTGGCCAACGCCCCGAGTGCCCAGGCGGACATCGAGCGTCTCAAGGCGGACAACGCGCGCCTGCGCGCCCAGATCGCGGCCGGGCGGCTCGACGCCTCGCGCTCGGCGGAGCTCCGGCGGCTGCTCGGGCTGGCCGGGACGGGCGGCTACAAGGTGGTGACGGCCAACGTCGTGGCCAGGCGCGGGCAGCCGGGGTTCGAGGAGGCCGTGGAGATCGACGCCGGCACCGACGACGGCGTACGCGCCGAGATGACCGTGCTCAACGCCGACGGGCTGGTCGGCCGGGTGATCAGGGCGGCGGCGACCACCTCCACGGTGGTGCTGCTCAGCGATCCCGCCTCGGCCACGGGCGCCCGGATGGAAGGCGGCAACGAGATCGGCGTCGTGCACGGTGTGGGGGAGAACGGGCGGCTGGTGCGGTTCCGGCTGCTCGACTCGACCGCGCCGATCAACCGGGGCGCCCGGCTGGTCAGCTTCGGGTCGCAGCGCGGCATGCCGTACGTGCCGGGGGTGCCCGTCGGGGTGATCGAGCGGGTCGAGGCGACACCGGGTGAGCTGACCCGCATCGCGTACGCGCGTCCGTATGCCGATCTGACCGCGCTGGACGTGGTCGGGGTGGTGGTCCAGGCGCCCAAGCGGGATCCGCGCGACGCGGTCCTGCCGGCGAGGGCGAGCGCGCGATGATTCCGGCCCTGGTCGTCGTGGTGGCGGTGCTGTTGCAGCTCATCGTGGTCAACCGGCTGCCGCTGCCCGGCGGCGGGATGCCCGACCTGGTGCTGCTCGCGGTGGTCGGGGTGGCCATGATGCGCGGGCCCGCGATGGGGGCGGCGATCGGGTTCTGCTCGGGGCTGCTGGTGGACGTGGTGCCGCCGACGGCGCACGTGGCGGGGGAGTACGCGTTCGTGCTCACGGTCGTCGGGTTCCTGGCGGGGCGCGGGCTGGGCGGCGTGGTGCCGACGGTGGTGGCCTGCATCCTGGCCGCGCCGCTGCTCGCGGCGGTGGTCGGCGGGCTGGTCGGCGAGCAGGGGGTGACGCTGGCGGCGGTGGCCGTCAAAGCGCCGGTCACGGTGGTCTACACGCTGGTCGCGGCGCCGGTGGTGATCTGGGCGGTGACCCGGGGGAAGCAGCCGAGGTATGCGGTATGAGCAGGATGAGAACCCGGCTGGTCGTGCTGAACGTGCTGGTCGTCACGCTGATCGCGGTGCTGGCCGTGCGCCTGTGGCAGGTCCAGGTGGTACGCGGGATCGAGTACGTCTCGGCGGCGGCCGAGACCAGGACACGCGGCGTGGTGGTGCCGTCGGTGCGAGGGCAGATTCTGGACGCCGCGGGCCGGCCGCTGGTGCGTAACCGGACCGCGCTGGTCGTTTCCGTGGACCGGACCTCGCTGACGCGCATGCCGCGCGGCGGCCAGGAGGTGCTGGAGAAGCTCGCCGCCGTGCTGGGCCGGCCGGTCAAGCTGCTGGAGAAGCGGATCCGGTCGTGCGGGCCGGGGGTGACCAGGCCGTGCTGGCCGGGCTCGCCGTACCAGCCGATTCCGATCGACGAGACGGTCAGCACGCGTGAGGCGCTGCAGATTCTGGAGCGGCAGGAGGAGTTCCCGGGGGTGACCGCGGAGGTGCAGGCGGTCAGGGAGTATCCGCACGGCAAGGCGGCTGCGCAGCTCGTCGGGTATCTGCAGCCGGTCACGCAGGAGGAGCTGGAGAAGCGCGACGGGCTCAAGGCGGCCTTCTCGGGTGTCGACCTGGTGGGGCGGGACGGGCTGGAGTCCGTCTATGACGAGGCGCTGCGGGGCAAGCCGGGGCTGCGCCGGGTCCAGGTGGACAGGCTCGGCAAGGTCATCGGGGTGGAGCAGCAGGTGGCGCCGGTCTCCGGGGACACGTTGATCACCAGCATCGACGGGCGTGTGCAGGCGATCGTGGAGAAGGCGCTCGACGGGGCCATGAAGCGGGCGCCCAAGGCGGACGGCGCGGCCGGGGTGGTGCTCGACGCGCGTACCGGGCGGGTGGTGGCGCTGGCCAGCGCGCCCGGCTACAACCCGGCGATCTGGACCGGCGGGATCTCCGAGAAGGAGTACCAGGATCTGCTGTCGGACAAGGCGGGGCGGCCGCTGGTGTCGCGGGCGATCAAGGGGACGTTCGCGCCCGGCTCGACGTTCAAGGTCTCCTCGGTGGCGGCCATGCTGCGCTCCGGCTACCCGCTGAACGGGACCTACGGCTGCCCGGGGTCGTTCATGGTGGGCGACCGGCCGTTCAACAACTTCCGGGGCATCGGTCTGGGCACGCTGAGCCTGCACACCGCGCTGGTCAAGTCCTGCGACACGATCTTCTACAAGTCCTCCTACGAGCAGTGGATCAAGGACGGCGGGCTGCATCCGAAGAAGCCGCCCCGCCAGCCCTTCGAGAACACCGCCAGGGCCTTCGGCTTCGGCCGGCCCACCGGGATCGACCTGCCGGGCGAGTCGGCCGGGCGCATCCCCGACCGCGACTGGAAGAAGGACCTCTGGGGCCAGACCAGCGCCGACAACTGCAAGCGCTCGCGCACCGGCTACCCCGAGGTGAAGAGCGCCTCGCGGGCCGCCTTCCTCAAGCGCCTGGCCTACGAGAACTGCGTCGAGGGCTACCTGCTGCGTCCCGGCGACGCCGCCAACTTCTCCATCGGGCAGGGCGACGTGCTGGTCACGCCGTTGCAGCTCGCCGCCGCCTACGCCGCGCTGGTCAGCGACGGCAGGCTGCGCAGTCCGCGCGTGGCCTGGGCGAGGGTACGGCCGGACGGCACGCTGGTCCAGCGCATCGACCCGCCGGTCACCGGCAAGCTGCCGATCAGCGAGAAGGAACGCGCGTACATCAAGAACGCGCTCAGCCAGGTCGCCTCCGACGGCACCGCGGCCGGGGCCTTCAGCGGGTTCCCCATGGACCAGGTGCGCATCGGCGGCAAGACCGGCACCGCGGAGGTGTGGGGCAAGGAGGACACCTCCTGGTTCGCCTCGTTCGCGCCCACCGAGAAGCCGCGGTTCGTGGTGGTCGCCATGGTCTCGCAGGGCGGGATGGGCGGGTCCACGGCGGCGCCGGCCGTACGGGAGATCTATGAGGGCATCTACGGGATCAAACAGCCGGCCGCGCTGCCGGACGGAAAACCCGTCTCCAAGCTGCCGATGATCGCGCGGGACGGGACGGTCACCCGATGACGGACCGCACGCTGCTGGCCAGGCGCCGCTCGTTCACCACCCGCGCCGTGGGCGCGCAGTCGACCGTGTGGCGGCTCGACGGCGTGCTGCTGGTCTCGGTCGCGGCGTTGTGCGTGATCGGCACGCTGCTGGTGTGGTCGTCCACGCGTACGTGGGCGCCGGGCTCGACGGGGCTGGTCAAGAAGCACGTGCTGAACCTGGCCATCGGGGCGGCGCTGTGCGGGGCGGTGGCGATGATCGACCACCGGCTGCTGCGCGCGTACGCGCCCGTGGTCTACCTGGTGACGCTCGTCGGGCTGGCCCTCGTGGTCACGCCGCTCGGCACCACGGTCAACGGGTCGCACTCGTGGATCATGCTGGGTGGCGGGTTCGCGGTGCAGCCGTCGGAGTTCGCCAAGCTCGGGCTCGTGCTGATGTTGTCGATGCTGCTGGCCCAACCGGCCGAGGGCACGGATCGGCCGCGCGGGCTGGACATGATGTTCGTGGTGGTCATGGCGGCGATCTCGATGGGGCTCGTCATGCTCCAGCCGGACCTCGGCACCACGCTGGTGCTGGCGGTGATCACCGTGGGCGGGCTGGTGATCGCAGGGGTGCGCAAGCGGTGGATGATCCTGCTCGTGCTCACCTCGGTGGCGGGCGCGGTGGCGGTGTGGATGCTGGATCTGCTGGAGCCGTACCAGGTGGCGCGGTTCACGGCCTTCATCGACCCGAGCGTGGACCCGCGCGGCGTCGGCTACAACTCCACGCAGTCGCTGATCGCGATCGGCTCCGGCCAGTTGTTCGGCAAGGGACTGCTGGACGGCGGGCAGACGACCGGGCGCTTCGTGCCCGAGCAGCACACCGACTTCATCTTCACCGTCGCCGGCGAGGAGTTCGGCTTCCTCGGCTCGGTGACCGTGGTGGCATTGCTCGGCGTGGTGCTGATCCGCGGGCTGAAGATCGCCCGGCAGTGCGAGGACCGATTCGGGACGCTGGTCGCCGGCACGATCGTGTGCTGGCTGGCCTTCCAGACCTTCGTCAACATCGGGATGACCGTCGGCATCATGCCCATCACCGGGCTCCCGCTGCCCTTCGTCTCCTACGGCGGCACCGCGACCTTCGCGAATCTCATCGCAATTGGGCTGCTACAGGCGATAAGGATCAGGGAACAGGCGTTTAATTAGAAGCATGTTCGTGGCCTACTGCGACGAGTGCGGGGACCGCTTCCTGCTTCCCGCCAGCCACGTCGTCGCCGTGCACAATCTCGCCAGCGGCGTCATCGTTGTCGAGCTGACCTGTTACGAGAACCACCGCGTCCTCGTCATGAGCGGAAACGACATCGACATCCAGGGACCTGCCACCGTCTGAGCGCGGATAGGCTTGGACCCATGTCTGTCGAGTCGATTTTCCCACGCCTGGAAGCGCTGCTGCCCAGAGTGCAGAAGCCGATTCAGTATGTCGGCGGTGAGCTCAACTCGACGGTCAAGGACTGGGACGAGGCGGACGTGCGCTGGGCGCTGATGTACCCGGACGCCTACGAGGTGGGGCTGCCCAACCAGGGCGTGGCGATCCTCTACGAGATCCTCAACGAGCTGCCCGAGACCCTGGCCGAGCGCACGTACTCGGTCTGGCCCGACCTCGAGGCGCTGATGCGTGAGCACGGCGTGCCGCAGTTCACCGTCGACGGCCACCGCCCGGTGCGCGCCTTCGACGTGCTCGGCGTCTCCTTCTCCACCGAGCTCGGCTACACCAACATGCTGACCGCGCTCGACCTGGCCGACATCCCGCTGCTGGCGGCCGAGCGTGGCGAGGACGACCCGATCGTGCTGGCCGGCGGGCACGCCGCCTTCAACCCCGAGCCGATCGCCGACTTCCTCGACGCGGCCGTGCTGGGTGACGGCGAGCAGATCGCCATCGCCATCAGCGAGGTCATCCGCGAGTGGAAGCACGAGGGCAGCCCCGGCGGCCGCGACGAGCTGCTGATGCGCCTGGCCGAGTCCGGCGGCGTGTACGTGCCCAGGTTCTACGACGTGGACTACCACCCCGACGGCCGCATCAAGCGCGTGGCGCCCAACCGGCCCGAGGTGCCCTGGCGCGTCCACAAGCACACCGTCATGGACCTCGACGAGTGGCCCTACCCGAAGAAGCCGCTGGTCCCGCTGGCCGAGACGGTCCACGAGCGCTTCAGCGTGGAGATCTTCCGCGGTTGCACGCGCGGCTGCCGCTTCTGCCAGGCCGGCATGATCACCCGTCCGGTCCGCGAGCGCTCGATCACCACGATCGGCGCCATGGTCGACAACGGCATCAAGGAGTCCGGCTTCAACGAGGTCGGCCTGCTGTCGCTGTCGTCGGCCGACCACTCCGAGATCGGCGCGGTCGCCAAGGGCCTGGCCGACCGCTACGAGGGCACCAACACCTCGCTGTCGCTGCCCTCCACCCGCGTCGACGCCTTCAACATCGACCTGGCCAACGAGTTCTCCCGCAACGGCCGCCGCTCCGGGCTGACCTTCGCCCCGGAAGGCGGCTCCGAGCGCATGCGCAAGGTGATCAACAAGATGGTCACCGAGGAAGACCTCATCCGCACCGTCACCACCGCCTACTCCCAGGGCTGGCGGCAGGTCAAGCTCTACTTCATGTGCGGGCTGCCCACCGAGCGCGACGAGGACGTGCTCGGCATCGCCGACCTGGCCAAGAAGGTGATCCAGGCCGGTCGCGAGGCCACCGGCTCGCGCGACATCCGCTGCACCGTCTCCATCGGCGGCTTCGTGCCCAAGCCGCACACGCCGTTCCAGTGGGCCGCCCAGGCCGACCACGAGACCGTCGACCGGCGGCTCAAGGAGCTGCGCGACGTCGTCAGGAACGACCGCCAGTACGGGCGGGCCATCGGCTTCCGCTACCACGACGGCAAGCCGTCCATCGTCGAGGGCCTGCTCTCGCGCGGCGACCGCCGGGTCGGGGCCGTCATCAGGGCCGTCTGGGAGGACGGCGGTCGCTTCGACGGGTGGAGCGAGCACTTCTCCTACGACCGGTGGATGGCCGGCGCCGCGAAGGCGGGCGTGGACGTGAGCTGGTACACCACCCGCGAGCGCGAGGAGAACGAGGTCCTGCCGTGGGACCACCTCGACGCCGGGCTCGACCGCGAGTGGCTGTGGCAGGACTGGCAGGAGGCGGTCAACGAGACCGAGGTCGAGGACTGCCGCTGGACGCCGTGCTACGACTGCGGCGTCTGCCCGACGATGGGAACCGAGATCCAGATCGGGCCGACCGGGAAGAAGCTTCTGCCGCTCACCGTGGTGTGACGCGACACGCGCGGGCGACCGGACGGGCCACGGAATTGGGTCAAGGTTTCGCCGTGACGGCGGGCTGTATGTCCGGCGTGGGAAGCGATCCCCATGATCGGCGCCCGCCCACGTCGGCGGGTGGCGTGGGGATGGCTTCGCCGTAACTCCGGACGAAAGCCATAACGGAGAGCTACCAACATCGGCGCGCATAGAGAACAGCGCGTACAGTCTCCGCGCGAGGCGGCTTATCCTGTGAGGAGGAAACTCTGACACGGGAAGGACGCAACGCTCTGAAACCTGTTCCCGACGGGCCACCGCCCGCGCCCACGGTGCAGCGGCTTCGCGTCCGCTACGCCAAGCGCGGCCGCCTGCGCTTCACCAGCCACCGCGACATCTCGCGGGCCGTCGAGAGGGCGGTCCGCCGTGCCGGTATTCCGGTTGCCTTCAGCGCGGGCTTCTCGCCCCACCCCAAGATCTCCTACGCGGGCGCGGCGCCGACCGGCGTCGCCAGCGAGGCCGAATACCTTGAGATCGGTGTCACGGAGCCGTGTGATCCCGGACGGATCCGCGCCGACCTGGACGCTTCCCTGCCACCCGGTCTCGACGTGCTCGAAGTGGTCGAAGCGCGCTCCGGTGGCCTGGCCGATCGCCTGGAGGTCTCCACGTGGGAGCTGCGGTTGCCCGGCGCGGATCGCGAGCTGGCCGGCGTGGCGGTGGAGAAGTTCCTCGCCGCCGGCACCGTCGAGGTTGAGCGCCTCACGAAGAAAGGCCCCCGCCGCTTCGACGCGCGGGAGGCGGTGCGGATGCTTGAGATCTCCGAGGGAACGGAGAGAACCGCAGCTCAGGTGCCCGGACAGTCGTGTGTCATACTGCGCATGGTTGTTCGGCACGTGACTCCTGCCGTTCGACCCGACGACGTGCTCACAGGATTGCGCCTTGTGGCCGACTTCGCGCCGCCGGTTCCCCCCGAGGTAACCAGGCTGGCGCAGGGGCCGCTGGACGCGTCCGGTGGGCCTGCCGACCCGTTCGACCTTGACCGCGACATCACGCGCGGCGGCGAAGCGGGACCGGCGGGCGAGCACGCCGCCGGATAGGAACCGCCTGGCGGCCCGCCAGGCGTATCCGCTGACAGGACTTGGCGCCAACACCCCATACGGGGCGGGGGCGGACAACGAGACACGAGGGCTCCTGCGCGGCGCGGCGACGCGCCCGGGAGCTGACGGGAGAGCGCCCGCATGCTCGAGAACGAGCCCAACGGCGGGGCCAACGGCCCCGACGGGGAGACAACTGAAGATCAGCCCACAACCAAGCCGCGCCGGGCCGCCCGGCCGGCCGGGCCGCCTCCGGAACTGCCGGAGGAGGCCGCGCCATCCGTGCTGACGGTGCCCGCCGGTCAGGTGACCAGCCCGGCCGAGGAGGCCGTGGCCGAGGCCGTCGAGCCGCCCAAGCGGGCTGCCAGGAGCCGGTCCACGGCGACGACGACGCGCCGCCGTACCAAGAAGGCCGAGGAAGGCGAGGAGCCGGCCGCGGACGAGAAGCCCAAGCGGGTTTCGCGCCGTGCCGCCGGTCCGCCGCCCGAGGTCGAGGATCTTCCCGCGAGTACGGCTGCCGCCCTCGGGAGCGCTCCCGCGGAGGAGGCGCCGGTCAAGCGGACGCGGCGCACTGCCAAGGCCAAGGCCGAGCCGGTCGAGGAGGAGGCCGCCGCACCGGTCAAGCGGACGCGGCGTACGCGCAAGAAGGCCGAGGAGGAGCCGGAGAGCCCGGTCGAGACCGCGGTCGAGACGGTCGTGGCAGAGGCCGCGCCCGTCGTCGAGACCGCGGCCGAGGTGCTGGACGAGCTGCCCGAGGTCGAGCCGCTCGACGACGAGCCCGCCGGCGAGGACCTCGACGAGGACCAGCCCAACCTGCTGGCCGACCCGTTCGGGCTGACCGCGCGGCGCATGGAGCAGGGCGGCGCGTCCTTCGAACGGCCGGCGGCGATCTTCGCCCCGCTGTTCCAGGCGCCCGACCCGAGTCAGGCGCAGCCGGTGGCGCCCCGCCGTCCCGAGCCTGAGCCCGTCGTGGCCGAGGTGGTCGAGGAGAGCGCCGACACCGACACCGACGCGGAGCTCGACACCGACACCGACGGCGATGCCGACAACGAGGACGAGAGCGGCGGGCGCCGCCGCCGGCGCCGTCGTGGCGGCCGCGGACGGGGCAAGTCCCGCGAGCGTGACGACGCCGACGACTCCGACGACGAGCAGGACGACGACGAGGAGCAGGGCGAGGACGACTCCCAGGAAGAGGAGGCCTCCAGCTCGCGCCGCCGTCGCCGGCGCCGCCGCCGCGGCTCCGACGAGCAGCCCGAGGCGGCCAGCGACGACCCGCCGAACACCGTGGTGCGCATCCGCGCGCCGCGCTCCGGACGGGCCGCCGCGCTCGACACCTCCAGCGACGGCGTGCAGAGCGTGCGCGGCTCCACCCGCCTCGAGGCCAAGAAGCAGCGCCGCCGCGAGGGCCGCGAGCTCGGCCGCCGGCGCCCGCCGATCATCACCGAGTCCGAGTTCCTCGCCAGGCGCGAGTCCGTCGACCGGATGATGGTGGTGCGCCGCCAGGGCGACCGCACCCAGATCGCCGTGCTGGAAGACGGCATCCTGGTCGAGCACTACGTCAACCGCGAGGCCAGCCAGTCCTACGTCGGCAACGTCTACCTGGGCAAGGTCCAGAACGTGCTGCCGTCGATGGAGGCGGCCTTCGTCGACATCGGCAAGGGCCGCAACGCCGTCCTGTACGCCGGCGAGGTCAACTTCGACACCGCCGGGCTGGAGGGCCAGCCCAAGCGCATCGAGGCGGCGCTGAAGTCCGGCCAGTCGGTGCTGGTGCAGGTCACCAAGGACCCGATCGGTCACAAGGGCGCCCGGCTGACGTCGCAGATCAGCCTTCCCGGCCGTTACCTCGTGTACGTCCCGGACGGTTCGATGACCGGCATCAGCCGCAAGCTGCCCGACAAGGAGCGCACGCGGCTCAAGAGCATCCTCAAGAAGGTCATGCCGGAGAACGCCGGCGTCATCGTGCGCACGGCCGCCGAAGGCGCCTCGGAGGACGAGCTCGCCCGCGACGTGTCCCGGCTGTCGGCGCAGTGGGAGGCCATCCAGAAGAAGGCCAAGTCCGCGAGCCCGCCGGAGCTGCTGTCGGCCGAGCCCGACCTGACGATCCGCGTCGTGCGCGACGTCTTCAACGAGGACTTCACCTCGCTCGTGGTCCAGGGCGAGGAGGCGTGGGAGACGGTCGACGAGTACGTCAAGTACGTCGCTCCGCACCTGGCCGACCGCCTGAACCGGTGGGAGGAGGAGACCGACGTCTTCGAGTCCTACCGGATCGACGAGCAGCTCGGCAAGGCGCTGGAGCGCAAGGTGTGGCTGCCCAGCGGCGGCTCCCTGGTCATCGACCGCACCGAGGCGATGACCGTCGTCGACGTCAACACCGGCAAGTTCACCGGCCAGGGCGGCAACCTGGAGGAGACGGTCACCAGGAACAACCTGGAGGCGGCCGAGGAGATCGTGCGCCAGCTACGGCTGCGCGACATCGGCGGCATCATCGTGATCGACTTCATCGACATGGTGCTGGAGTCCAACCGCGACCTGGTGCTGCGCCGGCTGCTGGAGTGCCTGGCCCGCGACCGTACCAAGCACCAGGTGGCCGAGGTCACCTCGCTGGGTCTGGTCCAGATGACGCGTAAGCGGGTCGGCCAGGGGCTGCTGGAGGCGTTCTCGACGCCGTGTGACTGCTGCAACGGCCGCGGCCTGATCGTCTCCACGGAGCCGGTCGAGTCCAAGCCGGAGCCGCGGGGCACGCAGGGCAAGATGGCGGTCGAGAAGGCCGTCGCGGACAAGGTCTCCGCGGCTTCCGGAGCCGGGAACCGTGATACTGTGACCGGTGCGCTTGACGACGTCCCATCCGAGGATGACCAGGCGAACCAGACTTCTGGCAGGGGGCGGCGACGCTCCCGCCGAGCCAAGTCGGCCGAGTAGCCAGGCGCTCCCGCCAGGGAGCGCTCCTCGGTTGACAGTCCGTCGATCCGTCCGGTTCGACCAGGGCACCGCTCATCCGGTACCCTAGTCAATCGGTGCGTCCAGCGGCGCGCCCTGTTCGCGCGCCTCTCGGATCGTCGGTTTTCCCGACAGGTTCCGAGTGCTGGGCGCAGCATTCGGTGGTGGCCGATGTGATCGGTGACCACAAGCAGACAGTAGAAGGGTTCCGCGGTGTACGCGATCGTTCGTTGCGGCGGCAGGCAGCAGAAGGTCTCCGTCGGTGACGTCCTCGAGGTGGACAAGGTCGCCGGCGAGGTCGGCTCTTCGGTTTCGCTGCCGACGGTGCTCGTCGTCAACGACGGCGATGTGACCACGGAGGCGGGCAAGTTCCTGGTGAGCGCCGAGATTCTCGGCGAGACCAAGGGTCCCAAGATCCGCATCCTCAAGTACAAGAACAAGACCGGTTACAAGAAGCGCCAGGGTCACCGTCAGCGGTACACCCAGGTGAAGATCACCGGCATCAACCAGGCCTGAGTCACGGGAGTTTTGCGAGATGGCACACAAGAAGGGCGCGTCGTCCACCCGGAACGGCCGTGACTCCAACGCACAGCGGCTCGGCGTCAAGCGGTTCGGCGGCCAGCTGGTCAACGCGGGCGAGATCATCGTCCGCCAGCGCGGCACCCACTTCCACCCTGGCGACAACGTCGGGCGTGGGGGCGATGACACGCTGTTCGCGCTGGCTGCGGGGCATGTGCAGTTCGGGCGCAAGCGCGGGCGTCGCGCGGTGAGCATCGTTCCGGTCGCGGAGTAAATCAACGCCGACTGACGTTCCTAAGGGGTGGGTCACTTGACCCGCCCCTTTAGGCGTTCCAGGGGGTTTTGTTCCTCTGGAGCTGTTGGGTGTTTGGGTTTTTTTGGCTGCGGTGCTGTTGGTTTGGGTGCTTTGGTCTTCGGGCTTTTGGTCTTCGGGCTTTGGGGTTACGGCAGGCCAGCCCTCCGCCACCCGCCGTCGTGGGCTCGCGCCGATCGTGGGGATCGCTTCTCACGTCGGACGTGGTGCCCGCCGTAACGGCGGTGTGTTGGGCGGGTACCGTGGCTCGGCTGAGCGCCGTACCTGCGGCGCCGGGTTCCGCCGCACGGCCCCTCGCCGCGCGGCGCCGGACAAGCACCCGCAGCCACGGCACCGGATGCCAAGGCGCTCGCAGTCACGGACCCAATGGCACGGCGCTGGATGCCGCGGCACCGGGTGCCACGGCGTCTGGTGCGACCGGTCCCTAAGGGGCTGTTGGCCCTTGCGTCTCAAGTGCCGGGGTGGGGGTTTCGCGTCGTAAGGGTGTGGCTGGGCGTTGTGGGTTTTGGGTTGGGCCTCTCGGGTTGTGCCGCTTTCAGGGTGATGAGGGGTTGGTCTGTCTGGTGCTGGGCGGGCTGGGTGTGGGATTGAGCTGGGAAGATGGACTTGTGTTCCGTTCGGGAGCACGTGGGAGTAAGGGGCGGTAATGCCGGACTTCGTGGACCAGGTGGTTCTGCATGTCAGGGCCGGTGACGGAGGGAACGGCTGCGCCTCCATCCACCGGGAGAAGTTCAAGCCGCTCGGCGGCCCCGACGGGGGCAACGGCGGGCGGGGTGGGGATGTGATCCTGGAGGTCGATCCCAACACCGCCACCCTGCTCGAATATCACCGTCGGCCGCATCGCAAGGCGGACAACGGCAAGCAGGGGCAGGGGTCCAACCGGGACGGGGCCAACGGCGGTGACGTGGTGCTCACGGTGCCCAACGGGACCGTGGTCAAGGACGCCGACACCGGTGAGGTGCTGGTCGACCTGGTGGGGGCCGGGACCCGGTACGTGATCGCCGAGGGCGGGCATGGCGGGCTTGGGAACGCGGCGCTGGCCAGCACCAAGCGGAAGGCGCCCGGGTTCGCGCTGCTCGGGGAGCCCGGTGACGGGCTGGACGTGATGCTGGAGCTCAAGAGTGTCGCGGATGTGGCGCTTGTCGGGTTCCCCAGCGCGGGGAAGTCGTCGCTGATCGCGGCGTTGTCCGCCGCCCGGCCCAAGATCGCGGACTATCCGTTCACGACGCTGATCCCCAACCTCGGCGTGGTCACGGCGGGGGAGAACATCTTCACCGTCGCCGACGTACCTGGGCTCATTCCTGGGGCCTCGCAGGGCAAGGGGCTTGGGCACGAGTTCTTGCGGCACGTGGAGCGGTGCGACATGCTCGTCCACGTCATCGACTGCGCCACCCTTGAGCCGGGACGCGACCCGATCACCGACTACGAGGTCATCGAGGCCGAACTGGCTGCCTACGGCAAGCTGGAGGACCGGCCCCGCATGGTCGTCCTCAACAAGGCCGACGTGCCTGACGCGCGCGAACTGGCCGAGATGGTACGCGCCGAGTTCGAAGCCAAGGGCTTGCGCGTCTTCGTCATCTCGGCGGCCACACATGACGGCCTGCGCGAGCTGACGTTCGCGATGGGCGAGTGGGTCGCCGCGGCCCGCGCCCAGAAGCCGGTCGAGGAGCCCACCCGGCTGGTCATCCGGCCCAAGCAGCTCGGCGAGACCGGGTTCAGCGTGCGTAAGGTCAGCGAGAACCAGTTCCAGGTCACCGGCGAGAAGCCGGAGCGCTGGATCCGCCAGACCGACTTCACCAACGACGAGGCCGTCGGCTACCTGGCCGACCGCCTGGAGCGGCTCGGCGTCGAGGAAGCCCTGGCCAAGGCGGGAGCGGTCACGGGCGCCGAGGTGATCATCGGCTCCATGGAGGGCGGCTACATCTTCGACTGGCAGCCGACCCTTTCCGCGGAATCCGCCCGCCAGGGGCCCCGTGGGTCAGATTCCCGCTTCGCCTGAGTGATCCTTCTGTCCGGCTCTTTCCGTCCGTTGCGGGCGCTTTCTATCCGTTGCGGGCGCTTTCTATCCGTTACGGGCTCTTTCTATCCGTTACGGCAAGCCGCCCCCACCCCCGCCCGCCGACGCGGGCCGGGGTGTCGGGGCGGCGCCCGACAGCCGGACGTGGCACCCACCGCAACAAGCCCCGGTAACCCGGCCGACGGGGGCTGCCGCCCGCGCGACGAGCCCGGTTGCCCGTAGGGCTACCACCCGCAGAGCCGGCCCGCTTGCCGGGCGGCTGTCGCCCGTCGGAGGCGATGCTTGGCCAGCGGCCAGCGGCCAGCGGCCAGTGGCCAGTGGCAAGGGGCCAGCGGCCAGTGGCAAGGGGCCAGCGGCCAGTGGCCAGTGGCCAGTGGCCAGTGGCCAGTGGCCAGTGGCAAGGGGCAAGGGGCCGATGGGCGGGCCAGTGGGTCATTTGACCGGTGGGTCGGTAGACCGTGTGGCGTCGGGGTGTTCCATGCCAGGACTTGCCAGGACAAGCCGGGTAGGCCTGGGGCGACCAGGCCGGTGGGTGGCCGGGCGGGTGGTCTGCCGGGTGGCAGGGGGTTGGGGGCTGTTGGTCGGGCTGCCTGTTCTGTTGCTGGGGTGGTTGGTACTGGCGGGCGGCGAGTTGGGTGGCTCGGATAGGGTCGTTGGGTGCGAGATCGGATCAGTTCCGCGTCCAAAGTCGTCGTCAAGGTCGGCTCTTCGTCGCTGACCACCCCCCAAGGCACCATCGACGTCGACCGGGTCGACGCGCTCGTTGACGTCCTGGCCGCGCGGCGTGGGGTCGGGGCGCAGATCGTGCTGGTGTCGTCGGGGGCCATCGCCGCCGGGCTCGGGCCGCTCGGGCTGGCCGTACGACCGCGGGATCTCGCCACCCAGCAGGCCGCCGCGTCCGTGGGGCAAGGAGTGCTGGTGGCTCGCTACACCTCGTCTTTCGCGCGTTATGGGTTGCGGGTGGGGCAGGTGCTGCTGACCGCCGATGACATGATGCGGCGCTCTCACCACGTCAACGCCCAGCGCACCCTGAACCGCCTGCTGGAGCTGGGCATCATGCCGGTGGTCAACGAGAACGACACCGTGGCCACCGACGAGATCCGGTTCGGGGACAACGACCGGCTGGCCGCCCTCGTGGCCCATCTGACCAGGGCGGACGCGCTGGTGCTGCTGTCCGATGTGGACGCGCTCTATGACGGGCCGCCGAGCCGGGCGGGTTCGCGGCGGCTGGCGGAGGTCCGCGGGCCGGAGGATCTGGTGGGCGTCGAACTGGGCAGGAACGGCGCGGCCGTCGGGACCGGCGGGATGATCACCAAGGTTCAGGCCGCCAAGATCGCGACCGGGGCGGGGATTCCCGTCGTGCTGACCGCCGCCGCCCACGCCGCGCAGGCGCTGGCCGGGGCCGACGTGGGCACGTACTTTCACCCGGGCGGACGGCATCCCGGCACCCGGCTGCTGTGGCTGGCCCACGCCACGACCGGTCGCGGGCGGCTGCACCTGGACGACGGCGCCGTCGAGGCGATCGTCACGCGGCGCAAGTCGCTGCTGCCCGCGGGCGTGACCTCCGTGGAGGGCGACTTCTCCGCGGGTGATCCGGTCGACCTGTGCGGGCCGCGCGGGCGGGTGGTGGCCCGGGGGCTGGTGAACTTCGACGCCGTGGAGATTCCCGGGCTGCTGGGGCGTTCGACGCGGGAGCTGGGCAGCGAGCTCGGTCCGGAATATGAACGCGAGCTGATTCACCGCGACGACATCGTCATACTGGAGGCTCACCAGTAGCGAATGGAGCGTGCGATGTCCGATGAGTTCCTGAAGGTGGCCCATGCGGCACGAGAGGCCGCCGCCGAGCTGGCCCCGCTGCCGCGGGCGCCGAAGGACCGGGCGTTGCGCGCGATCGCCGACGCGCTGGCCGAGCAGGCCGCGCAGATCGTCGAGGCCAATGCCAAGGACGTGGAGCGGGCCCGCGAGCAGGGCACCTCCGAGGCGATGATCGACCGGCTGCGGCTGGACGTGAAGCGGGTGGAGGCCATCGCCGAGGCCGTCCGGCAGGTGGCCGACCTGCCCGATCCGGTCGGCGAGGTGCTGCGCGGCAGCACGCTGCCCAACGGACTCGAACTGCGCCAGGTCCGGGTGCCGCTGGGCGTGATCGGCATCATCTACGAGGGCCGTCCCAACGTGACCGTGGACGCCGCCGCGCTCTGCCTCAAGAGCGGCAACGCCGTACTGCTGCGCGGCTCGTCGAGCGCTTATGACTCCAACACGGCGCTGGTGCGGATCATGCAGGAGGCGCTGGAGGCCACCGAGGTGCCGTCGGGCGCGGTGCAGCTGGTCCCGGGCCAGACACGCGAGTCGGTCAAGGAGCTCATGCGGGCGCGCGGGCTGGTCGACGTGCTGATCCCGCGGGGCGGCGCGTCCCTGATCAACTCGGTGGTCGAGGAGTCGACGGTGCCGGTGATCGAGACCGGGGTCGGCAACTGCCACGTGTATGTCGACGCCGAGGCCGATCTGGACCTGGCGCTCGACATCCTGGTCAACTCCAAGGCGCAGCGGCCGTCGGTCTGCAACGCGGCCGAGACGTTCCTCGTGCACGCCGACGTGGCGGCGGAGTTCCTGCCCAAGGCGCTGGCACGGCTGGCGGAGGAGGGCGTGACCGTCCACGGAGACGAGCGGGTGGCCGCCCATCCCGGCGTGGTGGCCGCGACCGAGGACGACTTCTACGCCGAGTACCTCTCGCTGGACATCGCCGCCGCCGTCGTCGGCTCGCTGGAGGACGCGGTGGCGCACATCAGGAAGTACGGCTCCGGCCACACCGACGCGATCGTCACCCGGTCGCAGCGGGCGGCCCGCCGGTTCGTGGCGCTCGTCGACTCGGCGGCCGTGGCGGTCAACGCCTCGACCAGGTTCACCGACGGGGGCGAGTTCGGGTTCGGCGCCGAGATCGGGATCTCCACCCAGAAGCTGCACGCGCGCGGCCCGATGGGGCTGCCGGAATTGACGTCAACTAAGTGGATTTACACGGGCGAAGGACATCTGCGCACGTCAGAAGGCACGGTTATCTCAGCGTGTCAAGGTGGCAACTGAGAGTGACGTTGACTTGACTGGGGCGCATGGAGATTGTGATCGCCCTGGTCTTCGCCGGTGCCGTGCTGTTCGGCGCCGACCGGCTGCTGCTGTGGCTGGAGAGCCGCGGGCACGTCAACTGGCGCCGCAAGGGGCGCAGGGACCTGTCGAAGGAGCAACGGACGGAACTCGACGACATCTTCGGTGACGAGAGCTTCCGCGACGAGAGCTTCCGCGGCAGGAGCTTCCGCGGCAGGAGCTTCCGCGACAAGACCAAGCGATAAACGTACGGCGCGCCTCGGGCGCTATCGGGGCACACCCCGCTAGGGTTGTGCCCCTTATGGGTGCGCCGAGCGGGGAGGGACGGTGAGCAAGCTCGGCAAGGTCGGGCCGTACACCCTTCTCGAACGGCTCGGCAGGGGCGGCATGGGTGAGGTGTACCTCGCCGGCACCCGCCGTGGCGAACGGGTCGCGATCAAGGTTCTCCGGGATCTGGTCGAGGATGAGTCCGCCCGCATTCGCCTGGAACGTGAGGTGCGTGCGCTGCGCCGGGTCGAGAGCCCCTATGTGGCCAAGGTGTTCGACGCCGATCTCGACTGCGCGCGGCCGTACCTCGTGATGGAGCACATCGAGGGCGCGACCCTCCTTGAGCTGGTACGGCGGAGCGGCCCCCTCGACGTGGGCGGCCTGGTCGAGCTGGCGCACGGCATAGCCACCGCGCTGGCGATCACGCACGCGGCCGGGGTGATCCACCGCGATCTCAAGCCGGCCAACATCCTCATGAGCGAGCGCGGGCCGGTGCTCATCGACTTCGGCATCGCGCAGGTGCTCGACGCGACGCGGCTGACCATGACCGGCACCTTCCTCGGTACGCCCGGCTACACCGCGCCCGAGATCTTCGCCGACGAGCAGGTCGAGTCGCCTGCGGACGTGCACGCGTGGGCGGCGACGGTGGCGTTCGCGGCGACCGGGCGGCCGACGTTCGGGCGGGGGACGGCCGAGGCGCAGATGTACGCGGTGCTGAACGGGCAGGCCGATCTCAAGGGCGTGCCGGTGGAGTTGCTGCCGCTGGTGCGGGCGGCGTTGCATCGCGAGCCCGCCAAGCGGCCGACCGCCGCGCTGCTGACCGACCGGCTCTCCCGCCTGGCGCGGGCGACCGCCGCGGACGCGCCGCCGGTCGAGCGGGAGGACGGGCGCAAGATCACGCCGGAGGTGCCGCCGCCCAGGGGACGGGTGCGGGCCAAGGCCAAGGAGGAGGCCGCGCGCGGGCGGGTGGGCGAGGACGTCGCGACGCCGCCACCGCGTACGCGGCAGCCGCGGGGCAGGGGCAAGGACGAGCCGAACACGCCGGTGCCCAGGGGGCGCGGCAAGGACGACCCCGGCACACCGGTGCCGCGCGGCCGCGCCGCCAAGGACGAGGCGGCGCGGGCACGGGCGGCCAAGGACGAGCCGGCGCGGGGCCGGGCGGTCAAGGACGAGGCCGTGCGGAGCCGGGCGCCGAAGGAGGATCGGGGCCGCACCTCCAAGGAGGATCTCGCGCGCGGGCGGGCCAAGGAGGAGCTGGTCCGGGCGCGGTCCAAGGAGGAGGCGCCGCCGCGTACCCGGGCCAAGACCGGTGACAACCCCAAGACGCCGGTGCCGCGGGTCCGGGCGAAGACCGGCGAGCGGCGCACGCGCGGCCGGGAGGCGACCACGCTGCCCGCCGGCAACACCGCGCTGCTGCTGCTCGCGGTGCTGGCGGTGCCGTGCGTGGTGGTGTCGGTGGTCTATCCGATCGCCTCGATCGGGATCACGACGGCGCTCGTGGTGCTGACCAGGACGTTGTGGATGAGCCACTGGATGGTACGGAACCGGGCCGGCAAGCGGATCCGGGTACTGCTGCGGACGGTGCTGTTCCCGTTCGCGCTGGCCGGGTCGGCCGTCACCGCGGTGGTGTGGCCGGGCGCCCCGGTCGCCGTCGCGGCCGGGGGCGCGCTCTGGGTGACCGGCGGTGGCGAGATCGCCTCCGACTGGTGGCAGCAGGCGGCGCCGGTGACGGTCGCGGCCGTGGTGTTCGGGGTGTTGTGCGGCGGGATCACCGGGCGCGAGATCGAGCGGATCGGCGCCCGGCTGCCGAACCTGCGCAGGGAAGGCCTACGCGCCCTGGCGGTGCTGGGCGGGTTCGTGGCGTTGTGCGCGGCCGCGGTCAAAGCGATCGAACTGCTGCTTTGAGATGCGGCGGGGTACCTCTGTCACGGTGCACGAATCGCCGTGACGGCGGGTACCCCGTCCGACGTGAGAAGCGACCCCCACGATCGGCGCCCGCCGGCGGCGGCGGGTGGCGTGAGGGTGGCTGCGCCGTAAGGGAGGAAAAGCCCTTTGATTCAGTTGTCCCTGCGGGAGAAGCGGTTGAAGATGCGCTCTCCGGCGTTGACGGCGCCCTCGGCGACGTCGCGCAGGACGCCGATGAACGGGTCCTGGGACTCTGACCAGGAACGGCGGTAGGACTCCGCCGCGGCCTTGATCTCGTCGGTGACGCGGGCGTCGGCGTCGTCCTCGCGGCGCGGGTAGTCGCCGCCGATGATGCGGTCGTACTCGCCGCTGCGCTGCCACTTGTCCAGTTCGGCCACGCGCACCACGGCGAACGGGTGGGTGGTGCCGAGCAGGTTGAGCACCTTCAGGAAGCCGTCGCGCAGGTCGCCCGCGGTGTCGTACTCCTGGTACTGGGCGAGGAAGGCCTCGATGTTCATCTCGTGGGTGTAGTCGCCGCCGGCGAGCTTCATCAGCGCGCGCTTGGCGGCGTCGGGGTTCTGGCCGGTGAGCAGGCCGCCGCGGTCGGAGGACAGCTCCGACTTGCGGTACCACTCCTCGAGCCCCGCGACGATCGCGCGCAGGCCGATGTAGCCGAGCGGGATCCAGGCCACGCGCGTGGCGAGCGTGGTGAGGATGTCGAGCATGGTGCGGTAGACCGCGTGGCCCGACAGGATGTGCGAGGTCTCGTGGCCGATGACGAAGCGCTGCTCCTCCTCGTTCATGAGGTTGAGCAGGCCGGTCGTCACGACGATGAACGGGTCGTCGAAGCCGATGGCCTTGGCGTTGACGGCGGGGTCCTGCTGCACGTAGATCTCGGGGATGCGGTGCAGATCCAGGATGTACGCCGCGTCGCGCCCCATGTCGTGCAGGGAGCGGAACTGGGTCTCGCTCACCCGAACGGCCGAGGCGAGGTACATGAGGCGGAGCCGCCGCTCGCTTACGAGGCCGGACATCTGCTTGAGAACGGTGTCGAACCCACTCAGCTTACGCAGAGCGACCAGAGCGGACCGGTCTGCGGGGTGTTCGTAGGCACGAGACGAGATGCCGGGTAGTTGGATGCGGTTGCGATCCGGGGTGGTCGTCATGCCCGGCATGCTACGTCGGCTGCGGGAGTGATGCGCGGTTCCTTGGTAAGGGGGTGGCTATGAGGCGGTGTACGGCTGGCGCGTAAGGTCCCAATCATGATGAATGCGCCCATGGTGCAGGGGAAGCGCCGTGTGGGGGTGATGGGCGGGACGTTCGATCCCATCCACCACGGCCACCTGGTCGCCGCGAGCGAGGTGGCCCACCATTTCGACCTCGACGAGGTGGTGTTCGTGCCTACGGGCCGGCCGTACCAGAAGTCCACGCGCGAGGTGAGCGCGCCCGAGGACCGCTATCTCATGACGGTCATCGCGACGGCGTCGAACCCCCGCTTTTCGGTCTCGCGGGTGGACGTGGATCGGCCGGGGCCGACCTACACTATCGACACCCTGCGTGACATCTCGGAGATCTACGGGCCGGACTCCGACCTGTTCTTCATCACCGGCGCCGACGCGCTTGAGGCGATCCTCGGCTGGCAGGACGCCGACGAGCTGTTCGACCTCGCGCACTTCGTCGGCTGTACGCGGCCGGGGCACACGCTGCACGACCCGGGGCTGCCCGCGGGCAAGGTGACGTTGCTGGAGATCCCGGCGCTGGCGATCTCCTCCTCGGAGTGCAGGCAGCGCGTGGAGAAGGGCGAGCCGATCTGGTACCTGGTGCCGGACGGGATCGTGCAGTACATCGGCAAGCGAAACCTCTATAGCGCGGGATAGCTCCATTTATGGCGATCATGGGGTTATGGCTGACGATTCCCTCGACGGACTGGAGCTGAAAGAGGAAGCCTGGTGGGCGCACGACGCGGAGGTCACCGCGTCAGGGCTGTTCACCATGCTGCGGCGGCTGCCCGCGCTGATCCGCGACGTGCTGGTGCTCAGCTGGCGTACCAGCCGGGCGGACACCGTCGTCATGATGGGCTCCACGCTCGTGTCGGAGGTCTTCACCGCGATCGGCCTGCTGGCCACGACGGACGTGCTCATGCAGTTGTTCTCCGCCGTGCCCACGCCGGAGCGGCTGGTCGCCGCGGTGCCGGGCATCGTGGCGGTGGTCGGCGCGGCGGTGCTGCGCGCCGCCTTCCGTGAGGCCGGTCAGTGGGCGCGGGACCGGCTCGATCCGCTGCTCATGCAGACCGTCCACAACCGGATGGTCAGGCTGACCACCGGCGTGGAGCTGGTCGCCTTCGACGACCCGGTCTTCCATGACCAGGTGCAGCGCACCTCGATGACGGCGGTGCGCGGGCCGTCGATGTTGTTGTGGGCGGTGATGTCCACGCTTTCGGGCTTCATCGGCCTCGCGGCGGTCTCGGGCGCCTTGGGAGTCCTCCATCCGGTACTGCTGCCGCTCATCCTGCTCTCGGCGGTGCCAAGCACGTGGGCATCGGTCCGCGTCGCCCGGGTCAACTACCAGGTCACCGCCGGGATCGCCGCCGCCAGGCGCAGGCAGGGCACGCTGCAGGACCTCATGACCGAGCGGCCCGCCGCCGCCGAGATCCGCTCCTACACGATGCGCTCGTACCTGCTGGCCGAGTTCGCCCGCATCTACCGGTGGGTCACCCGCTACGAGCTGCGCGCCGTACGCCGCCAGCAGGTCGCCGGGATCTGGGGCAGCCTGTTCGGCGGGTTGGCCACCGGGCTCGTGTACGGGGCGCTCGGCCTGCTGTTGTGGACCGGGCAGGTGCACCTGGCCGTGGCGGCGACCGCCGTACTGGCCATCCAGCGCGCGGGCAGCGCCACCTCGCAGGCGCTCCACGGCGTCAACCGGGCCTACGAGGCGGGCCTGTTCTACGAGGACTACGTCCACTTCTGCGCCGACGCCGAAGCCCGCGCGGAGGTCTGCGGCAGTACGGCCCCGCCCGCCGACCCCGACCGCGTTCGCGTCGAGGGCATCGACTTCACCTACCCGGCCGCCGACACGCCCGCGCTGGCCGGGGTCTCCATCAGGATCGAGCCCGGTGAGATCGTCGCGCTGGTCGGGGAGAACGGCTCGGGCAAGACCACGCTGGCCAAGATCATCGGCGGGCTCTACCTGCCCGACGCGGGAACCGTCACCTGGGGCGGCGTCGACGAGCGCCGGATCGACCGGTCCGCGCTACGCGAGCGGATCGCGGTCATCGCCCAGGATTTCACCCACTGGCCGCTGACCGCCGGGCAGAACATCGCGATCGGGCGGCACGACTCGCGCGAGTCGCTGGACGCCGCGCTGACCGCCTCGGGGGCGGACGCGGTCGTGGAGCGCCTGCCGTACGGGCTGGAGACCATGCTCGACCCCAGCTACAAGGGCGGGACCGAGCTGTCGGGCGGGCAGTGGCAGCGCATCGCGGTCGCGCGCGGACTGTACCGCGACGCGCCGCTGCTCATCTGCGACGAGCCCACCGCCTCCCTCGACGCGCGGTCGGAGCACGCGATCTTCGAGAGCATCCGGCGCCACGCCGTGCAGCGGACCGTGCTGATGATCACCCACCGGCTGGCGAGCGTGCGCTGGGCGGACCGCATCTATGTGCTCGAGCACGGGAAAGTGGTGGAGGAGGGGACCCACGTCTCACTCATGGAACGTTCTGGCATCTACGCCGAGATGTTCACTCTGCAGTCGAGGGCCTACACCGAGGAAGGGTAATCTCATAGGTAACCGATAGAGGAGGACTGACCCGCATCGTGACCGCATCCGACAGAGCCGTCCAGCTCGTCAAGATCGCCGCGGAGGCCGCGGCCGACAAGCTGGCCGATGACATCCTCGCCTACGACGTGAGCGAGCAGCTCGTCATCACCGACGCCTTCCTGCTCTGCTCCGCCACCAACGACCGCCAGGTCCGCGCCATCGTCGACGAGATCGAAGACAGGCTGCGCATCGAGGCCGACATCAAGCCGGTACGCCGCGAAGGTGAGCGCGAGGGGCGCTGGGTGCTCCTCGACTACATCGACCTCGTCGTGCACGTCCAGCACGAGGAGGACCGCACCTTCTACGCGCTGGAGCGCCTGTGGAAGGACTGCCCGGCGATCGGCCTGCCGGAGAGCGTGACCCACGCCAACATCCAGCGGGCCCGCTCTTGAGTAGACGCATCGTCTGCCTGAGGCACGGCCAGACCCTCTGGAACGTCGAGCACCGCTTCCAGGGCCACACCGACATCGCACTCGACGAGACCGGCCAGGCCCAGGCCGCGAGGGCGGCGTCGCTGCTGGCCTCGCTGAAGCCCAGCCTCATCGTCTCCTCCGACCTGAGCCGTGCCCACGACACCGCGTTGGCGCTCGCGCGGATCGTCAAGCTCGACGTCGCCGTCGACAAGGATCTGCGCGAACGCGGCGGCGGCGCCTGGGAAGGGCTGACCAGGGAGGAGATCCGGGCCCGCTGGCCCGAGGAGTACATCGCCTGGGAGGCCCCGGACGGCGAGCCGGTCACCGAGGTCGCGGCCCGGGTGGTCGCCGCGATGCGCCGGTGGGCGGCTCAGCTCGACGACGACGGCCTGCTCGTCATCGCCTCCCACGGCGCGGCGCTGCGCCTCGGCATCTGCGAGCTGCTGGGCCTGCCGGAGGAGCTCTGGCACACGCTCGGCGGCCTCGGCAACTGCAGCTGGTCGGTGCTGGAGGAGGGCCGCAAGGGCTGGCGCCTGCTGGAGCACAACGCCGGAACGCTGCCGGAGCCGATCAACAGTGACGACATCGAGACCTAGAGACTGATCGCCTCGGCCGCCTTGCTCGTGTTCAGGAGTCTGGGCGGCACGAGGCGGAAGACCTGGTTGCGCATCCAGATGTGGGTGCGTTTCGCGGGAACCAGGAATCTGTCGGCGCCTCTCGCCTGCTTCTGGCAGATTTCCACGTAGGGGCGCATTCTGGCTTCGTAGGCCGCCAAGGCTCTTTCCGGGGGGTTCTTCCTCAGCTCACCTGCCAGGATGTACGCGCCCACCACCGCCAGGCCGGTGCCCATGCCGCCTGGGCCGGGGGCGTGGGCGGCGTCGCCCAGCAGGACCGTGCGGCCCTGGCTGTAGGTGGGCGCCTGGATCTGGACGGCCTGGCTGAAGTAGAAGTCCTTCGCCCGGCCCATGGCCTTCAGGAGTTCCGGGACCCTCCAGCCCACCGATTGGAAGGCCGACTCGATCGCGGCGCGTTCGTCGGTGACGTCGATCTCGGGGGAGGCGAAGTCCATGGCCGCTCTGGTGCCGTTGAGGGTGACGCAGCGGCCCGGGACCGTGTACATGACCGGCTCCGGGCAGGTTTGCTCCATTCCGAAGATCGCGCCGTACATGCCCAGGTGCCGGGTCGGAACCTCGCCCCACAGCAGGCGGCGGACCATCGAGTTCTGGCCGTCGGCGCCCACCACCAGGCCGTAGCTTCTCGGGGCGGTTCTGGCGAACGTGACGTCGGTGCCGTGCAGGGCTGTGATGGTGTCGTCCCAGATGTATTCGGCCGGGGCGGCCTCGCGGAGGATTCTGGACAGGTCGCCGCGCAGGATCTCCACGTCGCCGCTGAAGGCTTCCGAGGGGAGGCGGGAGACCGGGTTGCCCGCCCTGTTCAGGATGGTGATGGGTTTGGGGGTTTCTGCCGCTGCCCTGATGCGGCGCAGGAGGCCCATTTCCTCCAGGACCTTCAGCTGGGGGCGGCCGCGGAAGTCCACCGCCTGGCCGCCCGGGCGTGGGGCCGGCGCTCGCTCGACCACGGTGACGCGGTGGCCGTCTCCGGTGAGCCAGTAGGCGAGGGCGGGGCCGGCGATGCCCGCCCCTGAGATGAGCACGTCCATGGGGATTCCTTCGCTTCGGGGGTACGCCGTAGTCTCCGGTTGACCGGGAGAGTGCGCGAAGGGTGCCCTAGTGCAGTGATTTTTCGCGACATTGTGGAGCAGTTGCGGGTTCGGATTATTTCGGGGGAGTTGAGCGAAGGGGAGCTTGTTCCGTCCACGCGGCAGATCACCCGTGAGTGGGGGGTGGCCATGGCCACCGCATCCAAGGTGCTGGCCGCTTTGCGGGAGGAGGGGCTGGTACGGATGGTTCCCGGGGTGGGGACCGTGGTGGCCTGGTCGGCTCCCGGTTCGCCTGGGCGGGGTGGCCCGGCCGTTGCGCGGGCGGGCTCGACAGCCGCCGGTGGGCCGGGTCGCTCCCGGGAGCTGACCGTGGCGCGGGTCCTGCTGGCCGCCATAGAGCTCGCCGACGAGGAGGGGCTGGCGGCCGTGTCGATGCGCCGCGTGGCGACGGCGCTGGGGGTGCCCACGATGGCCCTGCACCGGTACGTGCGGGGGAGGGGCGAGCTCGTGCAGGAGATGGTCGATCAGGTGTACGGCGAGGCCCGGCTACCCGGCCGTGTACCGGACGGCTGGCGGAAGCAGGTCGAACTGTCGCTCAGGCTGCAGTGGGGCATACACCGGAGGCATCCGTGGCTGGCCAGCGCCTACCCGCTGACCAGGCCTTACCTGGGGGCCAACGGGCTGGCTCACACCGAGTGGATCATGCGGGCCGTGTCGGGGCTGGGGCTGGACCCGAACACCATGTTGCACGTGACGGTGTCCCTGGCGGCGTTCATCAGAGGCTTGGCGGCCAATCTGGAGCCGGAGGCGCGGGCCGTACAGGACACCGGAATGAGCGACGACGAGTGGATGGCCACGAGAGAGGCAGCCCTGAGGAGGCTGATGCCCGCCCACCCGACCTTGGCCGCAGTCCTCCGCGACCAGCACTTGGACCTGGACCTGGACACCCTGTTCGAGTTCGGCCTGAAGCGGCAGCTGGACGCCCTGGAGGCGCTGGCGAGGGCCGATTAGGCGAAACGACGGGATGCCGATATGCTCTCCGAGCGCCGCAACGAGCAGACTCGAAGCGGTGACCAGGGGCTATGGCGCAGTTGGTAGCGCGCTTCCATGGCATGGAAGAGGTCTGGGGTTCGAATCCCCATAGCTCCACAGGCAAGGTCTTTCACCTTGGCGCGCTTCGCGCGTCTGGGTTCCAGGCGTTTCTCCAGTCGAGCTGACGCTCGTCCCCTGAAGGTCCTCCCTCCGGCCGGGTGTTCTTCTGGCGCCCCACCCGTTGCCGGGCTGGGCAGTTGGATCCCACCCTGGTCAATGAATCCTTGCTGCGCTCGGGCGTCTTGACAGGGCGCGCCTTCGGCGCGCGGCTTGCGTGTTCAGTCAGCGTGTTCAGTCAGCGTGTTCAGTCGTCCGAGGTGCTGAACACGGGCGAAACGGCGCTGAACTCCTGGCCCGTTGCGGGCTGGAATAGTGGGGACGGATGTGCTGGGGCAACGGCACCGCGTGCGCGTCGGACTCCAAGAAGTTCGGCTCGTGGCCGTCGAACCTGATGACCGAGTACCACGCCCGCTACGGCGGCCCCCGGCGTCATGATCTACTGGCGTGTGGACCGCAAGTCGGTGTGCGTCTCCTCCCAGCTGCGGGCCTGCAGCGCCTCCGAGGTCGCCGCGATGATGGAGGGCGTGCTGCGACACTGCGCTCTGGTGTGGGTCAGTTGGCGCGCGTGGGCCTGATGGCCCGCATGACGAGCGTGATAAGCCTGGTCAGGTAGGCGTCATCGGGCAATGGGTAGTGCAGCGCCTGCCTTCGGTAGATGGGTGAGTGGAGGATGTCCAGTGCCACTTCGAGATCGGCGTCGGGGGCGAGCTCGCCGTTCTTTCGCGCCTTGGTCACGCGTTCCTCGAGCTGAGCGACTCGGTGGTTGATCAGCCGTTCGCGTAGCTGGTGGGCGAGGTTCGCATCCAGCTGGCTTTCGGCGAGCACGCCGGTGTAGGCCGGGCCGAGGCGCGGGTCGTGGAAGACGCCGAGGATGCCGCTGAGCCAGGCGTGCAGGTCGGCGGCCAGGTCGCCGGTGTCGGGGAACGTCTCCGGGATGGGCGCGGCCTCATCGACCGCTTCCAGGACGATCGCGCTTTTGGCCGGCCACCAGCGGTAGATGGTGGCCTTGCTGACGCCGGCGCGGGTGGCGATGGCGTCGACGGTCACCGCGGCGTATCCCCGCTCCACGCACAACTCCAGGGCCGCGGCCAGGGTCGCTTTGCGGCTTGCGTCCCGGCGGCGGTCTGGGTTCGGGGGTCTCGTCATGCCCACACCCTAAACGAAACGATTCGTTTTGACACTTCTCGGTAGCCGATGCCATCCTGCAAAACGAAACGATTCGTTTAGAAGCTTGACGTGTGGAGTGATCACGATGGACGCAACCCGGTACCAAGCGGCCGAGCGCCTGCTCCGGCACAACCGAGCGGCCCTGGTACGCGGCGACAAGATCAACCCGCAGTGGGACGGCGCCCGCTTCTGGTACACCGTGGACGCCCGCGAGGGCAGGCGCTTCATTCTCGTCGATCCCGTCGCCGGATCCCGCGAGCCCGCCTTCGACCATGACCGCCTGGCAGTCGCGCTGGCGGCCGCCACCGGGCAGGAGGTGAACCCGGGCGCGCTGCCGTTCTCCGCCATCGCGTTGAGCCAGGACGCGGTCGGATTCTTCGCCTTCGGCTCCTTCTGGAGCTGCCGCCTGGACACCTACACCTGTACGCCCGCGGCCCCGGCCACCGTCCACGGCCCCGGTTTCCTCGAAGTGCCCTCGCCGGACGGCAAGCTGGTGGCGTTCCTGCGTGGTCACGACCTGTGGGCGCGCTCGGTGGCCGACGGCCGGGAGTGGCCCCTGACGACCGACGGCCGGGAGGATGAGGAGTACGGCGCCACGCCGTTCGCGCCCTCGGTGCTGCCGAACAAGCTGGGGTTGCGCGGCTACCTGCCGCCTGCCCTCGCCTGGTCGCCCGACTCGACGCGCGTGCTGACGCACCGCACCGACCAGCGCGCGGTCCGCCGTACCCAGATCATGGAGGAACTGCCGGCCGACGGCGGCGTCCCGCGGCCGATCACCCAGCGCTACGCCTACCCCGGTGACGCCCACATGTCGCAGGGGGAGCTGGTGGTGATCGACGCGGCGACCTGCCACGTCGTCAAGGCCCGCACCGCCCCGGAACCCATGCCGCTGCAGTCGCCGATCGCCTCCGGCTGGGCCTGGTGGGCCGAAGACGGCTCGGCCGTGTACTACCTGAGCCAGCCCCGCGACCTGCGTTCCCTGCACCTGAACCGGCTCGACCCGGCGACCGGGGAAGTACGCAGGGTGCTGAGCGAGAGCGGCTCGACCCGCGTCGAACCGACCCAGACGGGGACGGAGCCGATCATCGCTGTCCTGTCCGGCGGATCACAGGTGTTGTGGTACTCCCAGCGCGACGGCTGGGGCCACCTTTACCTGTACGACGCGCGTACCGGCACACCCATCAGGCAGGTCACCTCGGGCGCCTGGGCGGTGCAGCGCATCCTGCACATCGACGAACCGGCAGGCGTGCTCTACTTCACCGCGGCCGGCCTGGTCGCCGAGGACCCCTACCGCCATTCCGTGTGCCGGATCAACCTCGACGGCACCGGCTTCGCCCGCATCACCGACGACGGCCTGCACCACGTCGTCACCCTCGCCCCTGGCAAGGACTGCTTCATCGACTCGGCCTCCACGGTCGAGCTGCCCGCGGTGACCACCGTGCGCGGATGGGACGGCCGGGTGCTGGTCGAACTGGAGCGGGCCGACATCACCCCGCTGCTCGCGACCGGCTGGACCCCTCCGCAACGCTTCCGGGCCACCGCCGCCGACGGCGTCACCGACGTCTACGGGGTCATCTACCGGCCGCACGACTTCGACCCCGGCCGCCGATACCCGGTCATCGACCACGTCTACCCCGGCCCGCAGACCACCCGCGTCTCGCCCGCCTTCCACCCGGGGATCCTCGGTCAGGAAGCCGAGGTTCTGGCCGCGCTCGGCTTCGTCGTGGTCGCCGTCGACGGGCGGGGAACCCCCGGCCGGGACAAGGCCTTCCACGATGCCTCCTACGGCAACCAGGCGGCCGCGGGCGGGATCGACGACCACGTGGCCGCCCTCCGGCAACTGGCCACTACCCGCCCATGGATGGACCTCGACCGCGTGGGCGTCACCGGCCACTCCGGCGGCGGATTCGCCACCGTCCGCGCCATGCTCGCCTTCCCCGACGTCTACAAGGTCGGCGTCGCCGAGTCGGGCAACCACGACACCCGCCTGTTCCACCTGCAGTTCGCGGAAGCCTACGACGGCCTGGACCCGGCCGCCTGGGCCCGTTCATCGAACGTGGAGCTGGCCGACCGGCTCGACGGCAAGCTCCTGCTCATCCACGGCGGCGTGGACGACGTCGTCCACGCCCACCACTCGCTCCGGCTCGCCGAACGCCTCATCGCCGCCGACAAGGACGTCGAACTCCTCATCGTCCCCGGCGCCGAGCATTTCTTCATCGGCTACGAACACCACGTCAACCGGCGTAAGTGGGACTTCCTCCTCCGCAACCTCATGGGAGTCGAACCGCCGCGGCACCGCCTCACACCGGTCGCGCCCAGCATGGACCTGATCGTCAGCCTGTTCAGCTGAACCCGCTCGCCTCCTCCGGCCACACCACGGTCGTGTCCCTCGCTCGCTACACGCCGACGGCGGCCGGCGCGCGTCAGTGGAACCGTGCCAGGTGCCTGTTTCTCATCCTGGATGGCGATCTACGACCACCGCAAAGACCTCCATTGCCGGGTCAGGAAACCGCCAGTGAGACGAGGATGGCCAGCGAGCCCGCCGTCGTGAGGAGAAAGCGGGTCGTGACCAGGGGCCGGAACCAGTCGGGGAAGGTTTCCTTGGCTGCCCCCATCAGGGCCTTGGTGTCGATGGTTGTGGTGCCGGACTTGCGGAGGGCACGCTCCACGTAGCGGTCGACGAAAACCTGGGTGGTGGTGACGAAGCCGCCGGCGATCAGCAGGATGGGCTGCAGGATCCAGGTGAACAGTGGCCGGCCGCCGAGGTTCAGCACGGCGAGCGCCGCCAGGCCCGTGGCGATCAGCACCGAGACCACCACGCCGGCGGTGCCGGCGGTGAAGTCGAGGCCGTGCTTGACCAGGAGGGCGGGGGCGTGGCCCTGGCGCCGGATCTCGGTTTCGGCTGCTTGCTGGGCGGCGGTGCCGTACCGGTGGCCGACAATCGGAACGATCACGTACGTCAGGGCCGTCAGGAATTGAAGGGCGACAACGACGAACACGAGGGGATCTCCTCACACCAAGGTTTGAACTTAGTTCAACGACGGTAACGTCGATTTGATCAAAGTTCAACTCGGGCTGGGGCGGGCGCGTGCTGACCAAGGAGCGCCGCGTTCACGTGACGATCTGGCGGGGCCAGGACGCCACCCGGCTCTGACCCGGATGGCGTCCAGCAGGTGCGGCCGGCCAGGGTTTCTCTAGAAGGTGACCGGTAGTTCGCGTACGCCGTAGATATGGGAGTCGGTGCGCATCGGCACCTGTTCCGGCGCCACGGCCAGGCGTAGATCGGGGAAGCGGGTGACCAGCGCGGGAAGGGCGACGCGCAGTTCGACGCGGGCCAGTTGCTGGCCGATGCACTGGTGGATGCCGTGGGCGAAGCCCAGGTGCCCGGTGGCGTTGCGGTTCAGGTCAAGGGTGTCGGGGTCGGGGAACCTGGACGGGTCGCGGTTGGCGGCGTTGGCCGACAGGACCACCGTCTCGCCGGCCTTGATCAGGTGGCCGTCCACCTCGACGTCCTCCAGCGCCGTGCGGATCCCGGTGTGGGCGATGGTCAGGTAGCGCATCAGCTCCTCCACCGCCGGGCCGGCCAGGTCCGGCTTCTCGCGCAACGCGGCGAGCTGGCCGGGATGCCGCAGCAGGGCGAAGGTGCCGAGGGCGATCATGTTGGCGGTGGTGTCCAGACCTGCGCCCAGCAGCAGCGTTCCGACGCCGGCGAGCTCCTCATCTGATAGGTCGGTGCCGGTCAGGTCGCTGAGCACGTCGTCGGTCGGATGGGCCCGCTTGGCCGTCACGAGGTCGCCGATGTACTCGGCGAGCGCGGCGAACGCGGTGAACTGGACCTCTGGGGTTGAGGCGGCGATGCCGTCGGCCGCGTGCCTGCGGAAGTTCTCGCGATCCTCGTACGGCACGCCGAGCAGTTCGCAGATCATGACCGCGGGGATCGGCTGCGCGTAGGCCTTGAGCAGGTCGAGTGGCGGGCCCTGCCGTTGCATGGCGTCCAGGTGCTCCGCGGTGACCTCCTCGACGCGTCCGGTGAGCTGCCGCATCCGGCGTACGGTGAACTGACCGGTCAGCAGCTTGCGCAGCCGGGTGTGCCCGGGGGCGTCCATCCCGGACAGGTCCCCGACCGGCGCGGGCGGCATCGGGCCGGTCCCGGCGGGGACCAGCGGGTGATGCTGCAGCTCATACCGGGAGGAGAAGCGCGGGTCGGCGAGCACCTGCCGGACCAGGGCGTAGCTGGTGACCAGCCAGCCCTGGTGACCGTCGGCGAAGGCCAGCCGGGTGATCGGCCGCTGCTCACGCAGCTCGGCCAGCTCCACGGGGGGATCGAACGGGCATCCCGCGGGACGCTCGTGGGGAAACTCCGTCATGTCATGCTCCTTGTCGCAGGGGTGATGGGTCGCCAGGCGGCGCGCAGGGTGCGGAGCTCGCGCGGGCTGTTCCAGCCGAGCAGCCCGACCGTGTGGCCGTGGCGGCGGTAGGCGACGACGAACCGGTCGCCGGTGAGTTCTCCGTGTTCGAGGGTGATCTCGGCGTCGGCCGGGAGGATCCCGTACGCCTGGATCTTGGTCGTGAACTGATCGCTCCAGAAGTAGGGGATCGGAGCGTAGGGGCGGTCGGCGCCGAGCAGGTTGCGGGCGACGGCGGCCGCGTGTTCGGCGGCGTTGAGGCGGTGTTCGAGCCGCATCCGGGTGCCGAACGCCGGGTTGTGCCAGCTGGCGACGTCGCCGGCGGCGTATACGGCGGGTGCGGCGCGGCCGCGGTCGTCGCACTCGATGCCGTCGCCGAGCGGGAGCCCGGAGCCGGCCAGCCACGCGGTCGCGGGAGTGCAGCCGATGGCCGCGACGACGAGGTCGGCCTGGACGAACCCGCCGTCGTGTGTTTCCACGCCGTCCGGTGCCACGCGCCGCACGTTCGTGGTGGTGCGCACGATGACACCGTGTTCCCGGTGCAGGCGGGCGACGCGGGCGCCGAGCCGGGAACCGAGCTGGCGGGCCATCGGCTGGGGAGCCGGGTCGATCAACGTGACGTCGCAGCCGAGGGTACGGGCGGTGGCGGCGACCTCCGCGCCGAGGAAGCCGGCGCCGATCACTGCCAGGCGGGGCAGGTGCCGCAGGGCGGTGCGCAGCCGTACCGCGTCGTCCACGGTGCGCAGCACGTGCACGTGGGGCCAGGGCGGGCGGCGGGGACAGACACCGGTGGCGATGATCAGGCCGTCGTAGCCGAGGCGCTCGTCGTCCAGGACGACGGCCTTGCCGGGCAGGTCCACGGCGGTGGCCGCTCGTCCCAGCCGCAGGTGTACGCCGAGGTCGGCGTAGTGGCCGGTGTCGAAAGGCTGGATCCGCTCTGGTTCCCAGGTGCCCGCGAGTACCTGTTTGGACAGCGGCGGCCGGTCGTAGGGCAGGTGCGGTTCGGCGCCCACCAGGGTCAGGTGCCCCTCGAACCCCTCGCGCCGCAGTGTCTGGGCGGCGGTGAGCCCGGCGATGGAGGCGCCGACGATCACGATCCGGTTCATTCGGTGATCCTGATCGCCATGGCCGGGCAGACCTGGGCCGCCTCGCGGGTCGCCGCCTGGAACTCGGGTGCGGGCTGTGGCCGCAGGAGTACGACGAGGCCGTCGTCGTCGCGCTGGTCGAAGACGTCAGGCGCGAGCAGGACGCACTGGCCGGCGCCGATGCAGGCGGGAGTGTCCACGTCAACATGCATGACTGGGTTTCCTTTGGCTTCAGTGACGGGTGCCGGCGACGATGTCCGGCGCGGCCCGCAGGCCCTTGCGGTCGCGGATGAGCAGGAAGGCCAGGGCGGCTCCGGCCACCGCGAGGACGCCTCCGGCGATGGAGGTGATGGACATCGCGGTGGTGAACGCGGTTCTGGCGGTCTCGGCCAGGGCGGCGTCGGTGGCGCGGGCGGCCACGCCGAGTGCGTCGCTGATCGAGCGCCGCGCGTGCTCGGTGGCGGTGGCGGGCATGGCCGCGGTGAACGCCGAGGCCAGCACGCTCCCCAGCACGGCCACGCCGAGTGCGCCGCCGGCCTGCTGCATGGTGTCGTTGAGCGCCGATCCGACGCCGGCGTGCTCGTGCGGTACCGCGCCCATCAGCGCCGCCACGGCCGCCGGCTGAGCCAGCCCGGTTCCCACGCCGAACAGGACCAGGGCCGTGACCACGCTCCCGTAGCCGTCGCCGGGCGAGGTGATGGCCAGGAAGGCGAAGCCGGCGGCCAGCACCGCGATCCCGATGACGGCCAGGGGCCGGTTGCCGATCCGGTTGCCGAGCGCGCCGCCGACGGCGTTGGCGGCGATGGTGGCCAGCGCCATGGGAGCGATCGCCAGGCCGGCCTGGGCCGGTGTGTAGCCGAGGACGAACTGCAGGTACTGCGGTAGCGCCAGCAGCAGTCCCGAGGTGCCCACCTGGACCAGGACCAGGGCCAGGCTGCCGCCGGTGAAGTTGCGGTCGCGAAAGAGCGCGAGAGGCACCATCGGGTACGGCGCGCGTGCCTGCCAGAGCACGAACGCGGCCATGGCCACCGTGCCCGCCCCGAACGCGGTGAGGACGAGCGGATGGGCGAAGCCGTACCGGGGAAGCTCGATGATCGCCCAGACGAGCGCGCTCATCCCGAGCGCCGACAGGACCACGCCGGGCGGGTCGGCCTTGCGCGCGGGGGCCTTGGACTCCGGCATCCACGCCAGCGCCGCGATGATCGCCACGACGGCGATCGGGACGTTGATCAGGAACACCGACCCCCACCAGAACGTGGAGATCAGCACACCGCCCAGCACCGGTCCGCCGATCACGCCGAGCATCAGGGCCGAGCTCCAGAGGGAGGTCGCCCTGCGCCGCTCGTCGTCGTCGAAGACGGTGATGAGGATCGACAGCGTGCTGGGCATGACCAGCGCGCCGCCGAGGCCCATCAGGATCCGGCCGATGATCAGCTGGCCGGGACTCGCCGCGTAGGTGGCCAGCGCCGAGGCGGCTCCGAAGACCACCAGTCCGATGATCATGACGCGGCGCCGGCCGTAGCGGTCGGACAGGCTGCCGGCGGTCAGCAGCAGTCCGGCGAAGACCAGGATGTAGGACGCGGTGATCCATTGGATGTCCTGAGCGGTGGCGCCGAGGTCGCGGGTGAGTGACGGGATCGCCACCGTCAGCACCCCATTGTCGACGACCAGGACCAGCGTGCACAGGCATAGCACCGTCAAGATCAGCCAGCGTCGGGGATGGCGTTCCATTCCCTCCACCTCCTTTTGAACGTCGTATGAAGCTTTTAACGCTGTTAAAATCGGTAACAACGTACACGAGATCTGACGTTGTTCAAACAGGGGGCTATGCTGAGCCGTGACGAAGGAGGTCGTATGTCAGGCGATGAGCAGGCGCTCGCCTCGGTGTGGACCCGCCCGGCCCGCACGAAGCGGGCACGGCCCGAGCTGAGCCGCGAGCAGATCGTGTCCGAGGCGATCCGGCTGCTCGACGAGGAGGGCATCGACGCGCTGACGATGCGGCGGCTCGGCAGCCGGCTCGGCGCGGTCGCCCCGGCGCTCTACTACCACGTGAGCAGCAAGGACGAACTCCTCGAGCTGATCGTGGACCAGATCTACGGCGAGATCGAGGTAGCCGGGGAGTCGGCCGATTGGCGGGGCGGCGCCGTCCGCACCGCGCGCAGCCTGCGCTCGGTGATCTTGCGGCATCCGTGGTTCGGCTCGGTGATCGGCGAGGCGGGCCTGGTCTTCCTTGGCCCGAACATGATGCGCGCCTCGGAGGACATCCTCACCCTGTTCGAACGCGGCGGCTTCACCCTGGAGCAGGCCGACCACGCGCTCAACACGCTGATCGCCTACGTGCTCGGGTCGGCGATCAGCGAAGCCGCGTACCTGACGATGCTGGCCCGCAGCGGGCAGTCCGAGCGCGACCTGGTCGAGCAGGTATGGCCGGCGGCCGAGAAGGCGGCGCAGCCGTACCCGCGCCTTTCCAAGCTGTACGCCATCCAGCACGGAAGGAACCCGCACGGCACCAGCGAGGCGGACTTCGACCGCCGGCTCGACCTGTTCCTGGACGGCCTGCAGACCTGGCTCAGCCCCGCGAACAGCGCGTCGTTCGAGTCCGCCCAAATGACAGCAGAATCATGAGGTCCTGACGTGGAGCGAGACTGAATCGGGCGCTGATCTGGTGAGGAATTCGTTCGCCCGGGGCCGGGACTTTCGCACTCGGCGGTGATCGGGTTATCTGAAGCCGTGTCTTGCCTGTCAGGTTCGTCGCCCCTCGGGGGTGTCCGAGCTGACTGCGATCCCGGCGCCATCCGTGGCGGGGGACATCGAAGAGGTGGACGGTGACGCGATGATGGTGACTGCGGAACATGCCGCGTCGGCCCGGGTGTGCCGGTCGCGGATTAGGTCTGCGCCGAGGCGAGCTTCGCATCCGTCGTGGCCGAGCTGGGTGACACTACGCATAGATGGGTGATAACTTTCATCTATGCGTAGTGAGTCGCCTCCTCTACTGCCGATCTTCCGGTCGCGGCATCAGGCGGAGCTGCTCACCCTGCTCTACCTTCACCCCGACCGCGAGTTCACGGTCACCGAGCTCGCCGAGAAGGTCGGGGTTCCGCTGACCACGATGCAGCGGGAAGTGGGGCGGCTGCTGGAGGCCGAACTGCTCCGTGGCCGCAAGGTCGGGCGCGCGCATCTCATTCGGGCCATGGTGCCGGGCCGCTATGCCCGGCCGCTCACCGAGCTCCTGACGCTGGCGTTCGGGCCGCACCTTCTCGTCGAGCGGGAATTCGCCGGGCTTCCGGGCGTGGACGCGGTGGCCATCTTCGGGTCCTGGGCGAGCCGGTATCTCGGTGAGCCGGGTCCGCCGCCGAACGACATCGATGTCCTGGTCGTGGGCGGGCCTTCCCGGGCTGATGTTTATGAGGCCGCCGAGCGGGTGGAGGGCGGGCTGGGGATTGCGGTCAATCCGGTTCTCATGACCCGTGAACGCTGGGCGAAGGCCGCTGATCCGCTGGTCGACCAGGTACGGGCTTCGCCGCTGGTCTGGGTTCGGGAGCCGGAGTGATGCGCTGGAGCCAAGGGGAGGCGGTGGTGGAGCGGCTTCTCGCGGAGGGGCGGCTTCAGAAGGTCACGGGTTCGGCCGCGGACGGCACCGAATGGGTGGAACGCGCCCGGCGCACCCTGAGAACGGCCCACGGGATCGGCGACGACCCCGACAGCGCCTTCATCCTCTCCTATGACGCGGCCCGGCACGCCTGCACGGCCGTGCTGGCGCACCAGGGCCTCCGGCCCACCACCGCGGGCGGGCACTACGTGGTGGAGGAAGTGCTGCGGGCCCAGTTCGGCCACGCCTTCAGGGACTTCGGCGCGCTGCGGCGCCGCCGCAACGAGATCGAATATCCGGTACGGCCCGGCGACGACGTAGGACAGGACGAGGCCGAGGCGGCGACCGCCGCGGCGGAACGGCTGATCGACGCGGCGCGCAAGCTTCTGCCCAACCTGTCCCTCTTCTGATTCGATGCGGGGTTCGATGCGGGCTTCGATGCCGGGAGGAGAGGCGAAAGCGCTGCTGATCGTGTTGTGCGGGCTGCCGGGTTCGGGAAAGACGACGCTCGCCAGGCGGCTGGCCGCCGAACTGCCCGCGGTTCGCCTGTGTCCGGATGAATGGCTGGCGAAGCTGGGCGTCGATCTTTATGACGAGGGCGCCCGGGAGCGTCTTGAGGGCCTTTTCCGGGAGCACGCGTATGACCTGCTGAGCTTGGGCCAGACGGTGATCCTGGAGTTCGGGTTCTGGGCTCGCGAGGAAAGGGACGAGGTGCGGCTTCGGGCCCGCGCGATCGGGGCCGCGGTCGAACTGCGGTATCTGGACGTGCCGCTCGACGAGCTGTGGCGGCGCCTGGAGGTTCGCAACGGCGCGGGAACGCCGGGCACCGTCGTGATCACCCGGGCCATGATCGGGCAGTGGGCCGGCCAGTTCGAGGTACCCTATCCAGGCGAACGCGCTCTGTTCGACGCGCCGCGGAGCCCGTAGGCGTTTGATTACCCATTGTGATGGCTATGTCACGGTGGGGGGTAGTCGAATGAGCTCTGTCGATGTTCCGGGGGATTCGGGAGCGGTGCCGAAGGCGGCGGTAGCGGCCAAGCCCGCCACCGCGTGGATCTCGTGGGTCGCGCTGGCGTTCATGATCACGAGCTCGGTCGCCAGCCTGCGCTCCGCGCCCAGCATGGCCGTGTACGGCCTGGCGGCGATCTTTCTCTACGTGGTCCCTGCGATCGTGTTCCTGCTGCCCACGGCCATGGTCTCGGCCGAGCTCGCCTCCGGCTGGACCGGCGGGGTCTACAACTGGGTCAGCCAGGGACTGTCGAAGCCCCTGGGGTTCCTGGCCGTGTGGTGCCAGTTCGCGATGACGATCTTCTACTATCCGACGCTGCTCGCCTTCGTGGCCAGCACCTTCGCGTACGTCATCAACCCCGAACTGGCCGGTAGCGGGCTCTACACGGCGATCGTGATCGTGGTCGTCTACTGGGCGGGCGTCTGGGTCTCCAGCCAGGGGACGAAGACCGTGGCCGGGTTGTCCAGCGCGGGGCTGGTGATCGGCACGCTCGTCCCCGGGACGGTGCTGATCCTGCTCGGGATGGTCTTCCTCGGCCAGGGCAACCCGTCGGCCGCGCCCATGGACGCGGCGCACATCCTGCCGCCGTGGGCGGGGATCGCCAGCCTGGTGCTGATCGTCAACAACTTCCTGTCGTACTCGGGCATGGAGATGAACGCGGTCCACGTCTCCAGCCTCAAGAACCCGGCCAGGGACTTCCCGCGGTCGATGTTCCTCGCGGCCGGGCTGGTGCTGGTGATCTTCATTCTGCCCGCGCTGGCGATCAGTTGGGTGGTCCCGGCAGGCAGCACCAGCCTCACCGCCGGGGTGATGCAGGCGTTCGACACCATGTTCGCCCACTTCAGCGTGCAGTGGCTGACGCCGGTCTTCGGGCTGATGATCATCGCGGCGTCGCTGGGCGGCATGCTCACCTGGCTGGCCGGGCCGTCCAAGGGCGTGCTGATGATCAGCCGTGAGGAGGGCTGGCTGCCGCCGTCGCTGCAGAAGCTCAACAAGCACGGCATCCAGCAGAACATCCTCGTCGCCCAGGGCGTCGTCACGACGGTCATCGCGCTGCTGTATGCCTTCATCCCGGACGTCTCCAGCGCCTACTGGATCCTGTCGGTGATCACCACGCAGATCTACCTGATCGTCTATCTGCTGATGTTCGTGGCGGCGGTACGGCTGCGCAAAACCCAGCCCGACCACCCGCGCGGCTTCCGCGCCCCGGCCCTGGGCCTGCTCTGCGTGGTCGGCTTCCTGGCCTCGGCCGCCGCGATGATCATCGGCTTCGTGCCGCCGTCGCAGTTCGGCTCCGGGAACCCGCTGGTCTACGTCCTGATCGTCGGCGGTGGGCTGATCCTGGTCGGGCTGGCGGTGCCGTACCTGCTCATCAAGCTCAGCAGGCCGTCCTGGCGTGACCCCGAGCGGGCCGCCGCAGAGGGCGAGTGAGGGGAACGTCATGGGGGCACACGCGCGCGTCACCGACGGGCAGCGGCGCAGCCGGTGGATCACCTACACCGCGACCGGTCTGCTCGTGGTGGTGGTGCTGATCATCATGGCCATCATGTGGGGCACCCGCACGGCCAACGCCACGGCCACCGCGCAGAGCAAGGCCAAGCAGCTCAACGAGCAGCTCGTCGCGGCGGGGCTGAGCCCGGTCGATCCCGACGTCCTGACCAAGGCGCTGGGCACCAAGGGCGGTCAGCTGTGCGCCGACCCCGCCGGTACGGTCGCCAAGGTCGCCGCGCTCACCAACGGCGCCGCCGGGCCGGGGCAGCGGCCGATCATCGCCGAGCGGCGCCTGATCGAGGGGGCGGGGCTGGCGGTGAAGGTGTACTGCCCGGACAAGCGGGAACAGTTCGCCCAGGCGCTGGCCGGGCTCCACCTCGAAAGGTGATCCGATGGAGTTGCGTGAGCGCGTCGCCGCGCTGATGCCGCGGGCGAAGAAGGATCTGGCCGAGCTGGTGGCGTTCCGGTCGGTGGCCGACGCGCGGCAGTTCCCGCCCGAGGAGTGCGAGAAGGCCGCCCAGTGGGTGCTGGACGCCTTCGCCCAGGTCGGGTTCGGCGGCCTGCGCCTGGTCGAGACCGCCGACGGCAGCAAGGCCGTGTACGGCGAGCGCCCCGGCCCGCCCGGCGCCAAGACCGTGCTGCTGTACGCCCACTACGACGTCCAGCCGCCCCTGGACGAGGACGCCTGGAACAGCCCGGTCTGGGAGCTGACCGAGCGCGACGGCCGCTGGTACGGCAGGGGCGCAGCCGACTGCAAGGGCAACATCCTCATGCACCTGACCGCGCTGCGCGCCCTCGGCGACGACGTGCCGGTCGGCCTGAAGCTCATCGTCGAGGGCTCGGAGGAGCAGGGGACCGGCGGGCTGGAGGACTTCGTCCCCAAGAACGCCGACCTGCTGCGCGCCGACGCCATCCTGGTCTGCGACACCGGCGGCGCCGCCGTCGGCCGGCCCGCGCTCACCGTCAGCCTGCGCGGCCTGGCCAACGTGGTCGTCTCGGTCGAGGCGCTCAGCAGCGAGATGCACTCCGGCATGTTCGGCGGCGCCGCCCCCGACGCGCTGGCGGCGCTCATCCACATGCTCTCGTCGCTGCGCGACGCCCGTGGCAACACGACCGTCGACGGCCTGGACAACACGCAGACGTGGAGCGGCGCGCCGTACCCCGCAGGTCAGTTCGCCGCCGACGCGCACGTCCTGAACGGCGAGACGCCGCTCGGCGACGGGACCGTCTCGGACATGCTGTGGGCGCGGCCCGCGCTGACCGTGCTCGGCATCGACTGCCCGCCCGTGGTCGGCTCGGCCTCGGCCATCCAGCCGCACGCCAGGGCCCGGCTCAACCTGCGGGTGCCGCCCGGTATGGACGCGGTGCGGGCCCAGGACGCGCTGATCGCGCACCTGGAGGCGGCCGCTCCGTGGGGCGTGCACGTGACGGTGGAGCGGGAGGCGTCCGGCCAGCCGTTCCTGGCCGAGACCGGCGGGCCCGCCTACACCGCGCTGCGCGGCGCGATGAAGGACGCCTACGGGGTCGAGTCCGTCAGCCTCGGCCAGGGCGGATCCATCCCGCTGTGCAACGTCTTCCGCGACACCTACCCGGACGCGGAGATCATCCTCATGGGCGTGGAAGAGCCGCTCACGCTCATGCACGCGCCCAACGAGAGCGTGGACCCGGACGAGATCGCCAGCATGGCTCTCACCGAGGCGCTGTTCCTGCAGAGGTACTAGGCGCGTGCCAGCAACTGGACCAGCGCCACGGTGCCGACCGCCGCGACCAGGGTCCGCAGCACCGCGGGGCTGAGCCGGCGGCCCAGCGCCGACCCCGCCCGGCCGCCGATCGCGGAACCCGCCGCCAGCAGCCCCACCGCGGTCCAGTCGAAGTCGGCGGCGACGAGGAAGAAGAGCGCGGCCACGGTGTTGACGACGGCGACCAGGACGTTCCTGAGGGCGTTGAGCCGCCGCATGTCCTCGTCGAGGAGCATGCCCATCAGGGCCATGTAGATGATCCCCTGGGCGGCGGCGAAGTAGCCGCCGTACACGCTGGCCAGCGTCAGTCCCGTCAGCAGCACCGGGCCGCCGTCGGGGTCGGCGCTTCGCCCGCGGCGGCGCCGTACCGCCTTGGCGATCCAGGGCTGCAGGACGATCAGTACGAGCGCGAGGCCCACCAGAACGGGCACGATCGTCTCGAACGCGGCGGCCGGCAGCACCAGCAGGAGCGCCGCCCCGGTGACGCCGCCCACCAGCGCGCCCACGCTCATCCGCAGGATGCGCCGCCGTTGCCCGCGCAACTCCGCGCGGTAGCCGATGGCGCCGCTGATCGAGCCGGGGATCAGGCCGAGCGCGTTGGAGACCGTGGCGGTGACCGGGGGCAGACCGGTGGCCAGCAGGACCGGAAACGTGATCAGTGTCCCGGAGCCGACGACGGTGTTGATGGCTCCCGCCCCGGCACCGGCACTGAACACGGCCAGCATTTCCCCAAATGTCACATGAGCAGCTTAGGAACCGGACACTTCCCCCGCGGTCGAACGATGGAGGCAGATGCAGTTGCGGTCGTTCTGGGGCGGGTCGATGACCTGGGCGGACAGCGGGACGAGGAGCTCTTCCATGGCGCGGGCGGCGGTCACCGCCGACTCGGTGACCGAATAGATGTCGGTGGCGTCGTGGACGCTGATCGTGAGGGTGGTGGCCGTCGCCCAGACGTGGGCCGGGTGGCCGGCCAAGGTGACCCAGCCGGGCTGGTCCAGGCCGGGGTGGCCGGGGATCGGGCTGGGGAACCTGGCGTACTCCTGGACGGTGTAGCCCTGGCCGGGTACGGCCTGCGGGGCGCCGGGCGGGATGTGCTTGACCGGCAGGCCCAGCGCGGTCAGGATCCCGGCCGGGTCTTCGGTGCGCAAAGCGGCCAGCAGGCGGTCGCCGTCGTTGGAGTGGCCGCCGTAGGCGCGGCAGAAGTGGAAGTACGCCAGGCTGTTCGCCCACGCGTGCAGCTGCTCGGGAGTGTGGGTCTCGTAGAGGTACTCGTCCCAGGTCATGATGGTAGTTTGCCGGGCATGGTCGAGGCATCCAAGGTCGCCGTCGTCACCGGGGCGGGGTCCGGGATCGGGCGGGCCGTCGCCAGAGGACTGCGCGGGGCCGGTTACGCGGTCGCGGTCGCGGGGCGGCGGGAGGAGACGCTGCGGGAGACCGCGGGCCCACCGGACGCGGGCGGGTGGCTGGTCGTTCCCGCCGACGTGCGGGACGAGGGGTCGGTGGCGGCGCTGTTCGGAGCCGTGCGTGAGCGGTTCGGGCGGGTCGACCTGCTGTTCAACAACGCCGGCACGGGTACGCCTCCGGTGCCCGTGGACGAGCTCGACGTCGAGCAGTGGCGTACCGCGGTGGACACCAACCTCACCGGCTCCTTCCTGTGTGCCAGGGAGGCGTTCGGGATCATGCGGCGGCAGGACCCGCGGGGCGGGCGGATCATCAACAACGGGTCGATCTCGGCCCACGCGCCGCGGCCGTTCAGCGCGCCCTACACCGCCACCAAGCATGCGATCACCGGGCTGACCAAGGCGTTGTCGCTGGACGGCCGGCCGTACGACATCGTGTGCTCGCAGATCGACATCGGCAACGCCGCCACCGAGATGACGGAGAGGATGGCGCAGGGCGTGCTGCAGGCGGACGGGACGACGGCGCCCGAGCCGCGCATGGACGTGGAGCACGTGGTGAGCGCCGTCCTCTACATGGCGGGGCTGCCGTTGGCGGCGAACGTGCAGTTCATGACCGTGATGGCGACCACGATGCCGTTCGTCGGCCGGGGCTGAGGTCACGCGCTCTCGAGAGCCCTTCTGAGCGCCGGTTCGAAGTGGATGAGCGGCAGGTCGTGACCGGGCTGGCCGATGAGGATGGTGGCGATCTTCCCTTCGGCGAAGGCGAGCGCATGCTCGTAGGCGCCCGCGGCCGACACGATCGCGCGGGCGCGCGACGGGCCGCGCGCCTCGGCGAAGAAGACGAGGACGCCGTCGTCGACGCCCGACTGCTCCCCGCGCAGATAGGCGACGCCGGCCAGCTTCTTGGTGAGCTTCTCACGGTCGTCCACCCAGACGGCGGGCAGGTCGCTGCCGACCGTGACCTCGCCGACCAGGTATCCGGCGTTCTCCAGCTCGACGGCCATGGCGATGCCGGCCGCGGCCAGGTCGGCGTCGGGCGAGTACGGCTCGTGCTCGGTGCCGAGCAGGACGAGGCCGCCGGGCGTCTGCCAGGGCACGTAACCCCAGTCGGCGCTGATGTCTACGCGCTGGCTCGTGGAGCGCACCAGCACCTCGCCGGTCTCGGGGTTGGCGTGCTCGGCGGCGGCCGCGGCCAGGGCGGGGGCGTCCAGGCCGAGGCGCTGGGCGGCCCAGGTGACGAGGTTGGCGGCCCAGGTTCCGTCGCGCCAGTCGACGCGTTTCAGGTCGAGGGTGGCCAGGGCGGCGTAGGCGTACCGCACGTGGGTGGGGTCGGCGGTTCTGGCCGCGGCGAGGGTGCAGCGGCGGGCGAAGGTGATGAGGACGTAGAAGTCGTCCAGGCTGAGCCGGGCGGAGGTGAGGCCGGTGTCGAGTGCGGCGCGGATCGCGGCGTCGCACGGGGAGTCGGTCCAGCGCCAGAGCTGGTGGGCGCGGAAGTCGTAGCCGGGGGTTCCCAGGATGTCAGGTTCGTCTGGGTCCATACACCTGACGCTAGACGCCTCGGCACCGCGTATGTCGGTTGTCATGCCTAATCAGTCGGGCAACGTTCCATACTTACCGGAGGCGAAGGAAAGTTTCTAGAGGTTCGGGCACAGAGAAAATTTCTTCCCGAACTTATTGACCAGAGCGCTTACCAGTCGGAAAGCTCTTGTTCATGACGGTCACAGTCCGCGCGTTCGTCGCGGGGGATGAGCCCTCACTGATCGACTGCTGGAACCAGAGCCTGCCCGCCGACCCGACGACCGCGACGTGGTTTCGCGACTGCGTCCTGCTCGACCCCAACTTCGACCCCGACGGGCTGCGCGTCGCCGTCGCGGACGGCCGGGTGGTGGGCTGCGCCTATGCGGTAGGCCGCCGGACGCCCCTCGCGCCCGGCACCGACCTGGAGCCGGAGACCGGGTGGATCCCGTTCTTCTTCGTGGCCCCCGGTCACCGGGGCTCCGGGCTCGGCCGGCGGTTGCTCGGCGAGGCGCTCGCGTTCCTGCGCGATCAGGGGCGCACCCGCGTCGACTTCGCCTCCTACACCCCCAACTACGTCCTGCCCGGCGTCGACGCCGAGCTCTATCCGCGGGCGTTCGCGCTGCTCGGCGCGATGGGCTTCACCACGCTGTACTCGCCGGTCGCGATGGACCGCACGCTCGTCGGCTACGCGACCCCGCCCGAGGTGCACGCCCTGCGCGAGAAGCGCGAGAGCGAGGGGTACGGCTTCCGCCACCCCACCGCCGGCGAACTGCCCGAGCTGATCCGCTTCGCGGCCGACGTCTTCAACCCCGACTGGGGCGAGGCGATCCGCCACCACAGATCCGTCGAACGCATGATTATCGCGAAATATCGGGAAAAGGTGGTGGGCTTCGCGCTCTATGCGGCGTATCGCGGCATCCCCGAGCGCTTCGGGCCCTTCGGCGTCGACCCGGGCGAACGCGGCACCGGCCTCGGCAAGATCCTGCTCCACCTCACGATGACCGCCAAGCGCGCCGAGGGCCTGCACTCCTCGTGGTTCCTGTGGACCGGCGAGGCCAGCCCGGCCGGCGTGCTCTACACCAAGGCGGGCTACGAGGTGACCAGGCGTTTCCACGTCATGAGGTGGAGCGCGTGAACATCCTGGCCATCGGCGCGCATGCCGGCGACATGGATCTGACGGCGGGAGCCGTACTCGCGCAGCATGTCCTTGAGGGGCACGAGGCGACGCTCCTGCACCTCACGCTCGGCGAGCGCGGTCACCCGCGGATGTCCGTGCCCGACTACGCCGCGCAGAAGCGCGAGGAGGCGCAGGCGTTCGCGGCCGCGATCGGCGCGCGGGCCAGGTTCCTCGACTACGAGGACGGGCTGCTGCCCGAGGACGAGGACGTCAAGATGCGCGTCGGCGACCTGATCAGGGAGCTGAAGCCGGACGTGCTCCTCACCCACTGGAGCGCCTCGATCCACAAGGACCACGCCCGCACCCACCGCGTGGTCGAGGACGCCCGCTTCTACGGCGGGCTGAAGACGCTGGAGCGCGACCTGCCCGCGCACTGGGCCGGGCAGCTCTACTACGCCGACAACTGGGAGGACGCCGAGGGCTTCCGCCCCGACGTGTTCGTCGAGATCGCCGAGGAGGCCTACGAGATCTGGTCGCGGGCGATCACCGGCTACGCCTACGCCCGCGGGGAGACCTACGGCTTCCCGTACGTCGACTACTACCGGGCGCTCACGATCGTGCGGGGCGCGCCGGCCGGATTTCGCCGGGCGCAGGCGTTCGCCGCCCCGGTGGGATCCCGCGATCTGCGGGTGAGAGGAACCTTCTGATGAAACGTTTAACGATCATCGCCGTCGTATTGGTTCTCGCCGGTTGTTCGGGCGGGGGAGGGCAGAAGGGGCCGGGCGCGGCGGCGCCGCCGCTGGTCGTGCACGCGATCGACTCGGGCACCTTCCAGGAGAACTTCAACCCGTTCCACCTGGAGGGCGTCAACTTCGGCACCACCGGGATGATCTACGAGACGCTCGAGTACTTCAACAAGCTCAAACCGGGCGAGACCAAGCCGTGGCTGGCGCTGAGCCACGCGTGGAGCAACGACGGCAAGACGCTCACCTTCACCCTCCGCCAGGGCGTGAAGTGGACCGACGGCAAGCCGTTCACCGCCGACGACGTGGTCTTCACCTTCGAGACGATGATCAAGCACCCGGAGCTCAACAAGAGCGCCGTGGAGCTGGCCGGCGCCAAGGCGCTCGCCCCGGACAAGGTTCAGCTCGACTTCAAGTCGACCTCCTACGCCAAGCTCTTCAACATCTCGGGCAGCACGGCGATCGTGCCGAAGCACCTGTTCGAGAAGGAGAACGCGGTCACCTTCACCAACCCCAAGCCGGTGGGCACCGGGCCGTACAAGCTGGCGAAGTTCTCCGCTCAGCTCTACGAAATGACGAAAAATCCGGACTACTGGCAGCCGGGCAAGCCCGTCGTCCCCACCGTCAGGTTCCCCGCCTACACCGCCAACGCCGTCCAGACCGGGCTGCAGCAGGGCGAGATCGACTGGGCCGGGGCGTTCGTCCCCGACATCGACAAGATCTACGTCCAGGGCAAGCCCGAGATCAACAAGTACTACTTCCCGCCCGAGGGCGTGGTCGCCCTCCTGCCGAACCTGACCCACCCCGTCCTGTCCAAGCCCGAGGTACGGCAGGCCATCAGCCTGGCCATCGACCGCGACAAGATCGTCAAGGTGGCCGAGCGCGGCTACACCAAGGTCGCCCACCCCACCGGCATCCCCATCCCCGGCGGCGAGGCGTTCCTGCCGCCCGCCTACAAGGACGCCGCCTACAAGGTCGACATCGCGAAGGCCAAGGAACTGCTCAAGGGCGTCGACCCGGCCCAGCTGAAGTTCCAGCTGCTGGTGCCCTCGCCGTTCACCGATTGGGTCAACGCCGCCCAGCTCATCCGCGAGGACCTGGCCAAGGTCGGCATCACCGTCGAGACCCGCGGCGTCGCCTTCCAGGACTGGGTCTCCAAGGTGGGCAAGGGCAGCTACGACCTGTCGATCCGAGCCACGCCGGCCGGGGCCTCGCCGTACTTCCAGATGCGCTCGCTGCTGTTCAGCGAGCTGGCCAAGCCCGTCGGCACCTCCGCCACCGGCAACTACCAGCGCTGGAAGGACGCGGCCAGCGACAAGCTCATCCACGACTACGCCGCCACCGACGACCTGGCCGCGCAGCAGAAGGCGGCCCAGGGACTCGGCACGATCATGGTGGAGAAGCAGCCGGTGCTGCCGCTGTTCTACAGCCCGGCCTGGGCGCAGTTCCGCACCAGCAAGTACGTCGGCTGGCCCTCCGAGCAGGACCCGTACGCGATGCCCTCGCCGTACACCTCGCCCGACGCCGCCGTGGTGCTGCTCAACCTGAGGCCAGCGGGCACGTGAGGTTCCTGGCCAGGCGGCTCGGGTTCTACCTGCTCACGGCCTGGGCCGCCGTCACGCTCAACTTCCTGATCCCCCGGCTGATGCCGGGGGACCCGGTCGACCTGCTGGTGGCCAGGCTCAAGGGCAACGTGGACCCGGCCGCCGTCGAGGCGATGAAGAAGGCGTTCGGGATCAGCGACGCGGGGCTCTGGACGCAGTACGTGGACTACCTGGGCAACCTCTTCCGCGGGGAACTCGGGCGCTCGATCACGTTCTTTCCCACCGAGGTCTCCACCGTCATCGCCGACAGCCTGCCCTGGACGATCGGCCTGGTCGGCGTGGCCACGCTGATCAGCTACGTCGTCGGCACCTCGCTCGGCGTGCTCATGGCGTGGAAGCGCGGCACCTGGCTGGACGGGGTGCTGCCCGCCGCGACCTTCCTGCACGCGGTGCCGTACTTCTGGGTCGCGCTCGTGCTGGTCTTCGTCTTCGGCTCGACGCTGCAGTGGTTCCCGGGCTCGCGCGCCTACGGGCTGGAGGTGACGCCCGGCTTCACCGGCGACTTCCTGGCCAGCGTGGCCTACCACGCGACGCTGCCGGCGGTCACGATCGTCGTCGCCTCGATGGCCGACCGCATCCTGGGCATGCGCAACGTCATGGTCACCACGCTCGGCGAGGACTACGTCGTGATGGCCGAGGCCAAGGGGCTGACCAGCCGCCGCGTCATGTGGGCCTACGCCGCGCGCAACGCGATCCTGCCCAACATCACCAGCTTCGCCCTCTCGCTCGGCTTCGTGGTGGGCGGATCCGTCCTGACGGAGATCGTCTTCTCCTATCCGGGCATCGGCTCCATGCTGCTGAAGGGCGTGGAGAACGAGGACTTCCCGCTCATGCAGGGCATCTTTCTCGTGATCTCGCTGGCCGTACTGGTCGCGAACCTCCTGGCCGACCTGGCCTACGTCCTCCTCGACCCAAGGACGCGCCAATGAAGATCCGCATAGGCGCCGGCATCCTCGTCTTCTTCGCGCTGATGGCGCTCGCCGGGCCGCTGCTGATCTCGGCCGACCCGGCCGCGACCAGCGACGCGGGCCTGCAGGGCCCCTCGTCAGCGCACTGGCTCGGGACGACCCAGACCGGTCAGGACATCCTCACGCAGATCGTGTACGGCTCGCGCGTCTCGCTCGGCGTCGGCGTGCTGTCGGCGGTCATCGCCACCGCCTTCGCCATCGCCGTGGGCCTGGTCGGCGGCTACTTCGGCGGCGCCGTCGACGAGGTGCTGTCGGTGCTGACCAACATCTTCCTCGTGCTCCCGGCGCTGCCGCTGATCATCGTGCTCGCCGGGTACCTGCCCCAGCGCGGGGTCACCTCGGTCGCGGTGGTCATCGCCGTGACCGGATGGGCCTGGGGCGCGCGGGTCCTGCGCGCCCAGACCCTGTCGGTACGGCGGCGCGACTTCGTCGAGGCGGCACGGGCCGGCGGCGAGGGCCCGATCCGGGTCATCTTCTTCGAGATCCTGCCGGTGCTGCTGCCGGTGATCGCCACGAGCTTCCTGGCGACGGTCGTGGGCGCGATCCTGGCCGAGGCCGGGCTGTCGTTCCTCGGCCTGGCGGACCTGTCCACGGTGAGCTGGGGCAGCATGCTCTACTTCGCGCAGAACGGGCAGGCGCTGCTCATCGGGGCGTGGTGGTGGTTCGTGCCACCGGGGCTCTGCATCGCGCTCATCGGGACCGGGCTGGCGCTGGTCAACTTCGGCCTGGACGAGATAGCCAACCCCCGGCTGCGTACGATCAAGGTTCGGAAGGCGCGCGCATGAACGTCCTGGAGATCCGCGACCTGGGCGTCGACTACCAGTCGAACAGCGGCGCCGTGCACGCCGTCGCCGGCGTCTCGCTCGACCTGCGGCGGGGCGAGATCCTCGGGCTGGCGGGGGAGAGCGGCAGCGGCAAGTCCACGCTCGCCCACGCGATCGGCCGCCTGCTGCGCCCGCCCGCGGCGATCACCGGCGGCACGGTGACCTACCACCGCGCCGACGGCGACGCCGTGGACGTCCTGGGCCTGCGCGGCGAGGAACTGCGCGCCTTCCGCTGGGCGGAGCTGGCCGTCGTCTTCCAGTCGGCCATGAACTCGCTCAACCCGGTCAGCACCGTGGGCGCGCAGATCGAGGACGTGCTCCGCATCCACCGGCCCACCATGAACCGGAAAGCGCGCACAGAGCGGTCGGTTGAGCTGCTCCAGCGTGTCGGGATCAGCGCCGACCGGCGGCGCGGCTACCCGCACGAGCTGTCCGGCGGCATGCGCCAGCGGGCCGCGATCGCCATCGCGCTCGCGCTCAACCCCGAGATCATCATCATGGACGAGCCGACCACCGCCCTCGACGTGGTGGTGCAGCGCGACATCCTGCACGAGATCAGCGCCCTGCGCGAGGAGTACGGCTTCGCCGTCGTCTTCATCACCCACGACCTGTCGCTGCTCATGGAGATCTCCGACCGGATCGCCATCATGTACGCCGGCCGGGTCGTCGAGACCGGCACCGCCCGCGCCCTGCACGACACGCCCCGCCACCCGTACACGCTGGGCCTGCTGCGCTCCTTCCCCCGCCTGCACGGTCCGCGCGAGGAACTGCTCGGCATCCCCGGCACCCCGCCCGACCTGCGGGCGCTGCCGCCCGGCTGCGCCTTCCACCCGCGCTGCCGCCACGCCCTGCCGGACTGCCGGGAGATCACCCCGTCCCTGCGCGACGGGGTCTCCTGCCTGCTCAACGAGGGAAAGGGGGTCCGATGAGCGAGATCGTGCTCGAAGGCCGCAACCTCACCAAACACTTCAAGGCCGCCCGCGGCCGCGGCACCGTGCACGCCGTGGACGACGTCTCCCTCACCCTCCGATCCGGTACGGCCACCGCGCTCGTCGGCGAGAGCGGCTGCGGCAAGAGCACCGTGGCCCGCCTGCTGGCCCAGGTGTACCCGCCGACGTCGGGCGAGGTGCTGCTGCACGGGCGGAAGGTGACCGGCTTCCGCGAGTACCGGCGGCAGGTGCAGCTCATCTTCCAGGACCCCTTCGCCTCCCTCAATCCCTTCCACCGGGTCCGCTACCACCTGGCCAGGCCGCTGCGCCTGCACGGCCACGCGCGCTCGGCGGCGCACGAGAAGGAGCTCGTCGCCGAGCTGCTGGAACGGGTCAGCCTGACGCCGGTCGAGCAGTTCATGGACAAGCTGCCGCACGAACTGTCCGGCGGCCAGCGCCAGCGCGTCGCCATCGCCCGCGCGCTGGCCGTGCGGCCGATCGCGCTGATCGCCGACGAGCCGGTGTCCATGCTGGACGTGTCGATCAGGCTCGGGGTGCTGCGGCTGCTGGAGACGCTGGCGGCCGACAGCGGGCTGGCGCTGCTGTACATCACGCACGACATCGCCAGCGCCCGGTACTTCGCCGAGGACATCACCGTCATGTACGCGGGCCGGCTGATCGAGAGCGGCCCCGGCGAAGCCCTGACCCAGTCGCCCCGCCACCCCTACACCCAGCTCCTCCTCGACTCCGCGCCCGACCCCGCCCGCCACTCCGCGCCCGTCCCGAAGCGCGCCGCGCGCGGGGAGCCGCCGAGCCTCATCGCTCCGCCGGACGGGTGCCGCTTCCATCCGCGGTGCCCGGTGGCGCTGCCGGTGTGCGCGAGCGAGGTGCCCGGCCGTACGGTGCTGGGTCCGGAACGGTGGACGCACTGCTGGCAGGCTGAAGCTCGGCCCACCAGCGTTCCCGGTGGGTAGAGCGGAGCAGGCGGGCGTGCAGCCGGTGCAGCACGGTGACGTTGTGGGTGTTGACCTCCAGCTCCCCGGCCCCGGCCAGGCGCCGCAACGGACGGCCGTGGCAGACCGAGCAGCCGCACACGCCCTCGGGCAGCCGCTCCACCGGCACGAACTCCAGCAGTTCCGGCACCAGCGCGCTCCTGGCCCCGCCCTTCCGCCAGCCGCCGCGGGCCTGGTGCGGCTCGGGGTACAGGTGCCGCAGCACCTCGCGGACCCCCACAGCCGCCCAGGGCGCGCCATGCGCCAGCGCCCCCAGCGCCGCGATCCCCGCCGACAACAGCGGCAGCCCCGGGGTCCGCGCGGCCGGAGGGGCGGCGTCCTCGACGACCAGGGCGACGGGCAGGCCGTAGGCGGCGATGGCGGTGGTGAGGGCGGGCAGGCCGGGGCCCAGCCAGTCGGCGTGGACGGGCAGCACCGCCACGACCTCGCCCCACTGGCTCGCCTGGTCCAGGATGGTGTGCAGCGCCTGGGTGTCGCCTCGCCCGATGTAGCCGGAGTCGGTCAGCGGTACCGTCACCCGGGCCTCGACCTGGTCGGCGATCCAGTGTGCCGACAGGCCGGCCGTACCCCTGACCCGTCCTGAGCCCGCGTACCGGCGGCGGTCGGCGAGGACCGGCGCCGTGTAGCCGCGCCTGCGCACCATGCGGACCGCCTCGTGCGCCGCCTGCCCGGTGAAGACCAGCCCCGAGTGCGGCCGGTCGCCGAGGATCAGGGCGTCGTACACGTCCCGGGTGGAGAGCTGGATGAGCAGGTGGTCGCGGAGGTCCATGGACGGCTCCTCAAGGGCTATAACACCCCATACCCCCAGTTAAGTCTCGCGATAGCGGGCGGTCAGGTCGTCCAGGGTGGCGATGACGCGCGCGCGGAGCTCCGCCGGGCTGCGGACCTCGACGTCGGCCCCCAGGCGCAGGAACTCGCCCAGCGCGTGCTCCACCGACTCGATCGGCAGCGTCACCTCGGTCCTGCCGTCGGGCAGCGGCCGAGCGGACGCCTCCGCCGCGCCCACCACGCCCGGCGTCATCATCTCCCGCAGCCGGTCCATGCCGCGCGGCGTCAGCCGGGCCACGGCCTCGCCCTGGCGCAGGCGGGCCTGGAACTCGGTCAGGTACTCCTGCCAGTGCGCGGCCAGGTCGAAACCGTCCGGGCGGGTGAACGCCTCCTCCCGGACGACCAGGTCGAGGATCTGCCACACCCGGTAGGTGCGCACCTGGTCGCCGCCGCGGGCGACCAGATACCAGCGGCCCGCCTTCACCACCAGCCCGTACGGCTCCAGCCGCCTGGTCACCTCGCCCTTCCAGCTCTTGTACCGCACGTCGAGCACCCGCTCCCGCCACACCGCGTCGGCCACGGCGGGCAGGAACGGCAGCGGGTCGCGCTCCCGGTACCAGGCGGGCGCGTCGAGGTGGAAGCGCTCGCGGACCCGCCCGGCCCGGTCGCGCAGCTCGACCGGCAACGCCGCCATGAGCTTGAGCTGGGCCGCCGTGACCACCGCGCCCAGCCCCAGCTCGGCGGCCGGGCCAGGCAGCCCGGCGAGGAAGAGCGACTCGGCCTCGTCGCTGGTCAGGCCGGTCAGCCGGGTGCGGTAGCCGTCGAGCAACTGGTAGCCGCCGTTGGTTCCGGCGTCGCCGTACAGGGGGACTCCGGCGGTGTGGAGGGACTCCACGTCGCGATAGATCGTGCGCACCGAGACCTCCAGGCGCTCGGCCAGCTCCCGCGCGGTCATGCGGCCGCGCGTCTGCAGCAGCAGGAGGATCGACACCAGGCGGGAAGCGCGCATGCCACTGACAATAGATGTCAGTGAGCCGGCCATAGCGTCCGGGCCATGAACGGATTCGAGTTCTTCACCGGCGCCTGGAACATCCACAACAAGCGGCTCACCACATGGCTGGCGGGCAGCGACGAGTGGGAGGAGTTCCCCGGCCGGTCGGTCGCCAGCAGCCACTTCGCCGGTGGCGCGCACTTCGACGAGGTGGAGTTCCCCACGAAGGGGTTCAGCGGGCTGACGATCCGGCTGTTCGACGTGGACGAGCGGCGCTGGACCATCCACTGGGCCAGCACCCGTACCGGCCGCTTCGACCCGCCCATGAGCGGTACCTGGCAGGGGGACCGGGGCGAGTTCTACGGCGACGACCAGCACCAGGGCACGCCGGTGCGCGCCCGCTTCCTCTGGACCCGGATCGGCGAGGACGAGGCGCGGTGGGAGCAGGCGTTCTCGGTGGACGGGGAGAAGACCTGGGAGACCAACTGGATCATGGAGCTGACCCGGGCGGGCTAGAGGCCGGTGCTCCTGACCCAGAAGATGACGCCGACCGCCACCGCGGCCACCAGCAGCAGCAGACCGCCCACCACGATCACCCACCACCAGCCCGACTTCGGGGTCGCGGCCTCGTACTGCTCGACGTCGGGGAGCATGTCCGGCGTGTACGGCAGGCGCACCGTGCCCTCGCCGAGCCCGTCCTGACCCTGGTGCCGAGCCTGCTGCGGCGGAACCCCCTTCTGCGGCGGCATCCCCTGCGGGGGCCAGGTCTGCGGGCCGGACTGCTGCGGCGGGACCCCCTGCGGCGGGACCCCTTGGGGCGGAACCCCCGGCGGCGGCCAGGTCTGGTGGTGGCCGGGCTGGTGGGGTGGCGTTCCGGGAGGTTGCTGTGGTGGCCAGGTCTGATGCTGGCCGGGGGGTTGCCGCGGGGCTTGTTGCGGGGGTTTCTGCGGGTGATGCGGGGCGGGCTGGTGGTGGGGGCCGTTCGGGGGCGGGGGTTGCTGGGGGCCGGAGTACTGCGGGGGCCATGTCGGGTTCGGGCCGGGCTGTTGCGGGGGCCAGACCTGTTGCGGGGGCGGCGGTGGTCCCGGTGGTCCCTGGTTGTGCGGGTTCGACTGGTCCGGGGGCTGCTGGTGGGGCCAGCGGTGGCGCACCGTCTCCTCCGGATCGGGATACTGCGGGCCCTGCTGCGGTGGAGTCATGATTCCCCCGGAAATCGCGCCGATGATTTCCAGACATTGTCACATCTGTGCGGGGTGGCTCGTCTGGATGTCATGACGCGAATTCTGGTTACCGGCGCCGGTGGCCGTCTCGGCACTGCCGTACTCGGGAGGCTGGGTGGCGAGGCGGAGCTGCGGGCGGTCAGCCGGAGCGCCCGCACGGGTGACAAGGTCGAGTGGGTGGTCGCGGACCTCACCACGGGCCAGGGCATCGCGGCGGCCGTCGACGGGGTGGACGTGATCCTGCACCTGGCCGCGGCGCCCTACAAGGGCCGCTACACCCGCCGGGTCGAACTGGACGGCACCACCGCGCTGCTCGCCGCCGCCCGGCAGGCGGGTGTCGGGCACCTCGTCTACATCTCGATCGTCGGTGTGGACCGGGTTCCGTGGGGCTACTTCAGGACCAAGCTGGCCGCCGAGAACCTCGTCAGAACCGGCGGGGTGCCGTGGACGATCCTGCGGGTGACACAGTTCTACGAGTTCGTGGACCAGGCGCTGACGGGGATGGCCCGCCTCGGGTTCCTGGCCGCGGAGCCGGGCGGCGGCGTCCAGCCGGTCGATGTGCGTGACGTGGCGGATGAACTGGCCGCGCGGGTCGCGGCCGGGCCCGCACAGACCATTCTGGAGTACGGCGGGCCCGAGGTCCTCGACTTCGCCGAGGCGGTCAAGGCCTGGCGGCGAGCCAGGAAGCACCGGCCGATCCTGCGCCTGCGGCTGCCGGGCGGGTTCGGCCGCGCCTTCCGCGCCGGCCACCTGACCACGACCGCCCGGCCCAGCGGGACGATCACCTGGCGGGAGTACCTGTCCGGCTAGCTCTGCCGGCCGGGGTCGGACCACGGCTGAGCGCCGCCGGGCGGAGGGGGAGGCTGCTCGCCGGGCGCGGCCCCCGGCTGAGGCGCCGGCGCGCCACCGGGCTGGGGCACGCCACCATAGGACGGCTCACCATAGGAGGGCGCACCATAGGGCGGCTCACCTTGGGATGGGCCACCATAGGACGGGCCGCCGTACTGCGGACCACCAGGCTGCTGGGCTCCGGGCTGCGGGGCTCCGGGCTGCGGGGCACCGGGCTGCGGGGCACCGGGCTGCGGGGCGGCGCCGGGCTCTTGGGCACCGGGCTGGGGGTAGCCGGGCTGGGGGGCTGCGCCGGGCTGGGGGTAGGCGGGTTGCGGGGTGGCGCCGTAGCCCTGGGGCTGGCCGTACCCGGGCTGGGGGTAGGGGGAGGGCTGGTTCCACGCGGGCGCCTGCGGTTCCGGACGGGACCCGCGGTGGGCGACCACGCCCGCCACCAGCAGGCCGAAGCCCACCAGCGTCAGCGCCATGTTCACCAGCCCGAGAAGCCCGAAGATCGTGGACGCCGTGGAGAAGCCGAGGTCCCGGGCGATCGACGGGGCGAAGACGGACGTGGCGACCGATGGCAGCACGCCGATCATCAGCACGATGCTGCCGAACATGCCCAGCAGCGCGCCCTTGCCATGCCGTCGCCGGGCCATTCCCGTGATGACCGCCCCCGCGCCGAAGGCGATGAACATCACGATATGGATCAAGAGGTTGATGATGCTCAATTCCACGCCCCATATCTATCGGTTAGGAGATCTTCTCGACCTTATGGGGATTTTCGGGCTTCCTCCACCGCGCGGCTGATCGACGCCGCGTCTAGCGCCCCCTGGTAACGGATCCCGTTGAAGAACAGCGTGGGCGTGCCCCGCACCCCGCCGTCCCGCCCCGACCGCTCGTCCCGGGCCAGCCGCCGGGAGTGCCGCGGCACGTCCTGCCACGGCTCCACACCCAGCTCGGCGGCATAGTGCCCGAGATCCTCGTCGGTCAGGAACCGCTGGTTGGCGTACAGGATGTCGTGCATCTCCCAGAACCGGCCCTCGTCGGCCGCCGACTCCGCGACCAGGGCCGCCGCGACCGCGCGCGGGTGCATGTTCCGCAGCGGGAAGTGCCGGAACACCAGCCGCACGTCCGGATCCCGCTCCATCAGCTCCTGCAGCACCCCGTGCATCCGCCCGCAGAAGGGGCATTCGAAGTCGCCGTACTCCACGATCGTGACGGTCGCGTCCGCGGGCCCCCGCACGTGGTCATCAGGCCCCACCGGTACGGCCAGCAGCACCGGAAGCTCCTCCTCCGGCTCCGCGTCGGGCGGTGCGCACACGCCGCCCCGGTCCCAGGCGAGCTTGAACGCGATCCAGCCCGCCAGCGCCGACAGCAGCGAGCCCGCCAGGATGCCGATCTTGGCCTGGGCGGCGATCGCCGCGTCCTCGAAGGCCAGGTCCACGATGAACAGCGCCACCGTGAACCCGATCCCCGACACCGCCGCACCGCCCAGCACCTGGCCCCACACGAGGTTGCCGGGCAGCACGCCCCAGTTGAAGCGCAGCGGGATCCACGTGCCGATCGAGATGCCGGCGAACTTGCCGAGCACCAGGCCCAGCGCGATGCCTAGGGTCACCGGCGAGGTGAGCGCCTGCCGCAGCGTCTCCCCGTCCAGCCGGACACCGGCGTTGGCCAGCGCGAACACCGGCACGATCACGTAGCTGCTCCACGGGTGCAGCCGCAGCTGGAGCCGTTCGTTCACCGACACCGCCCGCTGCACCGACCTGGCCGCCTCACGGGCCGCGCCGGCCGACGGCTCGCTGGTGAACTGCTGCACCGCCTCGCCCGCGCGCAGCAGCTTGTGGTCGCTCGGCGCGTACACGAACACCAGCACCCCGAGCGCGATCCCGACCAGCGTCGGGTGCACGCCGCTCTCCAGCGTCGCCACCCACAGCGCGAACCCCAGCAGGATGTACGCCGGCGCCCGCCAGATCTTCAGCCACCGGAGCGTCACGATCGCGGCCAGCAGGAGCGCGGCGGCGATCAGCGCCGGCACCGACAGCGAGGCCGTGTAGAAGATCGCGATGATCATCATGGCCAGGACGTCGTCCACGATGGCCAGCGTCAGCAGGAACGCCCGCAGCGGATCCGGGCACCGGGCGCCGACCACGGCCAGCAGGCCCAGCACGAACGCGGTGTCGGTGGCGATCGGCACGCCCCACCCGCCCGCGGCCGGGCCGCCGGCGTTGAAGGCCAGGTAGACGGCGGCGGGGACGATCATCCCGCCCAGGGCGGCGACCGCCGGGACGGCGACCAGGCGCCGGTCGCGCAGCTGGCCGAGCCGTACCTCGTAGGAGACCTCCAGGCCGATGACGAAGAAGAAGATCGTCATGAGCCCGTCGTTGACCCAGTGCCGCAGGTCGAGCGAGAACTCGGTGGCCCCGAAGGCGAACCCGGCCTCGGTGTGCCAGAAGGTCTCGTAGCTGTCGCCCCAGGGGGAGTTTGCCCACAGCAGTGCCGCCAGCGTGGCCGCCAGCAGTACGACGGTGCTTCCCGCCTCGGTCTTCAGAAACGCGCGCATCATCCCGGATCCCCCGGGGATGATCTTAAACCCCCAGCTCACGGCCTTCCCGGGAGGGCCGGGAAGGCCGTGGAGACTGGACTACAGACCGCGCAGGAACGCCAGCGACGGCATGAAGAAGTACTCGCCGCCGCGCATCGTCACCGTCTGGGCGACCTGCGGCTGCGGCAAGGACTGCTCCGGCTTTCCCCACACCTTCGGGAAGGTGACCTTGATGTCCCGGCCGCCCTGCCCGATCACCGGGTCGTGGCCGGTGCCCGGGTTCTGGAAGTCCGGGTTGTTGGCCCACGACTGCTGCGTGAACTCGAACTGCTCCAGCAGGCTGGAGTTGAACGCCATGAACAGCAGGCCCACGTCACCGCTGGGCCTGGTCTCCGGCGGCGCCTCGTCCCAGGGCTGGTCGGTGCGCTCGCCGTACGTCTGGCCGCGGCGGGCCATCAGCACGTCGCGGCCGAACGAGCGCGGGTTCGTCTTGCGGACGTGCCCGCTGAACGGGCACTTGGAGCCGTCGTCGCCGTCGAAGGTGAAGTCGTTCGTCACCGGGCCGCCGGCGGCCTTGGGCTTGCTGGTCACCGGCGTCCCGTCCTTGAACCGGCCCACCAGCATCGCGCCGGCCCGCGGCCGGTCGGCGCCGGTGAGGCCCAGGCCGTCGGCCAGGTCCCGCTCGATCTCCTTGAACGCGCGGACGTTCTGCTCCAGCTTCCTGAAGACGAAGTAGCTGCCGAAGTGCCGGGCCGGGTTAGGCGCGAACGGGTCGGCCACCAGGATGTTGCTCAGCGGGAACGCCGGGTTCCAGTGCTCCTTCGGCTCCTGGTCGATCTCGTCCTTCAGGAACAGCGGCTGGCTGCGGCCGTCCACGTACCCGAAGTGCTCGATCCCGTCACCGGCCGGGTTGCGCATGCCCTGGCCGGTCTCCTCGCCGAGCAGTCGCGCGCTCTGCGGCAGTTCGCCGAGGATCTCCTCGCGCAGCCGCTCGACCGGCTCCGGCCTGGCGTCCCCGATCAGGATGACCGCGTGGATCTCCCGCTGGTAGGTGTTCTCCCACTGCTCCACGGGCGGGTCGTCGACCAGGGCGATCCGCCGCTTCATGCCGTCGCGGAAGACCTTGTCGCCGAACCGGCGTACGTCCTCGACGGAGTGCCCGAGGTCGCGGTAGCCCGCCTTGCTGATCCCGATCCCCACGTACGCGCTGCCCGGCCGCCGCTCACGGCTGAAGGACCGGATTTCCTCAAGGTGCTTGCGCGCGGACTTCATGTGGGTGGTGGCGACATGGCGCAGGAATCGCTTGCCTTCCGCCACGTCGTTGAAGCGCACGAACAACACGGTCAGGTACTCGCGCACGTGCGCCCGCAGGATGTTCGGCTGCAGGTTGTCGAGCATCGCCTTGGTGTCGGCGTTGAGCGATGCCGAATCCCAGGCCAGAGGTTGTGCGTTGTTCAGGTCGACAGGCATTGCCCATCCTTTCCCCGTCGTGATGAAGGGGCCCCCAATTAACGCGTCAGTCAGGACATTGCACCCACAGTGCGGCAGCCTGTGCGCCAGTCCAATTCCCCTCGTTCACTAACGCGCCCCACTTAATACGACTCCCGAGTCCCTCAAGAAGTTGCGGAAAAGCCAAATTTCCCGAAAAAGATTCCGGCCGCCCCGTTGAATTGGTCGAAACAGGACGGCCGGCGGGGCGGTTCGTGTTTACGGGGTGACGGTGAGTTTCGTGCGGGCGGTGTCGCCGTTCTTGCAATAGGCGATCACCGGGAAGACGCCGGTCCTGGCCGCCTTGAGAGCCGGGGCCCAGGCGGTCGTGGGAGCGGTGGCGTCGGCGCGGACGGGCGTGAACGCCTTGGACGCGACGGCCCTGACGCCGGATCCGCCGCAGACCGCCGTCACCGTCACCTGCGCGCCCACCTTGACCGTGGCGGGGGAGACGCCGACACCGGCGTTGACGGCCGACAGGGAGATGCCGCCACCGGGCGTGGGCGTCGGGGTCGGGGTGGGCTTCGGCGTGGCGGTGGGGGTGCCGCTCGGGGCGGGCGCGGGGTTGTCGTTGCCGCCGCCGAAGACGACGTCGGAGCAGGAGTAGAACGCCTCGGGGCTGTCGCTGCGCTGCCAGACGGCGTAGATCAGGTGACGGCCCTTCTTCGCCGGGAGCTGGGCGTCCATGACGTACGCGCCGCCGGACAGCGCCGGGTCCTTCTGCGTGTGGAACGGCTTCGCCTCCAGGTCGCTCCACTTCAGCGGCTGGGCGGGGTTGTAGCCGTCCTTGGTCAGGTACAGCTCGAAGCTGCCCCGGTGGGGCGCAGTGGCGCGGAACTTGAACGAGTGCCTGGCGCCGGCGGTCATCGTGGTCGCCGGCCAGTCGGCGCGGGCCTGGTCGAAGCCGCGGTACTTGTCGCGGCCCGCGCTGCACAGTTTGCCGTCGGGGATGAGCTCGCGGTGGCGGCCCGCGGCGGCGGCCAGGTTGACCTCGTTCCAGTCGTAGAGCGGCTGCGTGCCGCCGATCTGGACGGCCTTCTTGCAGGCGTCGGTCTTGGGGCTTTCCGGGCCCTCCGCGTAGCAGACCATGGCCCTGCTGGGCGGGTTGTTCATGGTGCCGTGCGCGCCGGCCGTACCGGGGAAAAGGGAGAGCACGAGCAGGGTGGGGGCGGCCAGGGAGGTGGCGACGATCGCCGTGCGGTTGATCTGCATGCAGCCCACCATGGACCACTCAATAGGCCGAAATTTCGCGCTTATGTCGTCGTTAAGGTCGGCTTAGGGGCTTTTTCAAGGCACGAGTTCTGAGCCATACCTGAATCTGCGCGCCGCCCAGCGACGAGCGGTCCAGGCGCAGCGTGCCGCCGGTCGACTCGGCCAGGCGGCGGGCGATGTCCAGGCCCAGCCCGGTCGAACCGGCGCCGCTCGCGCCGCGCTCGATCGCGGTCTCCGGGTCCCTGATGCCGGGTCCCGCGTCGGCGATGAGGATGCCGACCGTGTCCTTGCCCTCGTGCAGGGTCACGCTGAACGCGGTGCCCTCGCCGGTGTGCCGGAAGACGTTGCCCAGCAGGGCGTCCACGGTCGCGCCGAGCTCGGCCGCCGGCACCGGGACGCGGACCGGCAGCGTGGCGCCGATGAGCTGCCACGGCCGCTGCTGGTCCTCCGCCAGCGCCGACCAGAACGTCAGCCGCTCCCGCAGGACCTCGGCCGCGTCGCAGAACGTGGCGGTGCGCTGCGGCCGGCGCGCCGCCGCGATGATCGCGTCCACCTCGCCCTCCAGCCGGGTCAGCGCCTGCTTGCTCGCCTCGGCCTGCGGCCCGAGATGGTCGAGGCTGAGGCGCAGGCCCGCCAGCGGGGTACGCAGGCGGTGGGACAGGTCGGCGGCCATCTCCCGCTCGGCCGCCAGCAACTGGGCGACCCGGTTGGCCATCGAGTTGAACGCCGTGGCCGCGGCCACCAGCTCCGGCGGCCCGTCGGGGTGGATGCGCTCGGCCAGGTCGCCCTCGCCGAGCGCGGTGGCCGCGCCGCCCAGCCGCCGGGCCGCGCGTACGACGCGGGCGCCCAGCCGGTCGCCGACCAGCACCGAGCCGAGCACCAGCACCACGGCCACCCCGGTCAGCACCGCCCACGAGGAGAAGACGCCCCGGTTGAGGTCGGCGGCGGGCACGAACACCTCGATGACCGCGCTCCTGGTGCCGTCGAGGGCGACCGGGCGCAGCAGCACGTACCCGGAGGGCAGCGCGATCGTGCCGGCCTTGGTCTGCGAGGCGGCCTTGGCGACCTCGGCGGCGGGCGCGCGGGTGCTGCCGGAGGCCGGCCCGCCGCCGACATGGATGGCCAGGTGGCCGCGGCGGCCGGCCGCGGTGCGGGCCATGGCCAGGTCGAGGTCGCCGGTCCTGGTGGTCAGCGCCAGCACCGGAACGAGCGAGGAGGCCTGCCGTTCCGCGTCGGCGACCGCCCGGCTCTGCGCCGTCTCCTTGACGATCATGGCGAGCGGCACGAGGAAGGCGAGCGCCACCATCGAGGTGACGGCCACCATGAGGACGGCCAGCGTCCGCCTCATCGCGGGGCGGAGAGCATCACGCCCACGCCGCGGACGGTGTGCAGGTACCGGGGCTTGGAGGCGCTCTCGCCGAGCTTGCGCCGCAACCAGGACAGGTGCACGTCGATCGTCTGGTCGTCGCCGTAGGACTGCTGCCACACCTCGGTCAGCAGCTCCTTGCGGCCCACGACCCGGTCGGCGCGAGCGGCCAGGTAGGCGAGCAGGTCGAACTCGCGGCGGGTCAGCGACAGCGGGAGGCCGTCCAGCGCCGCCTCGCGCCGGTTGACGTCGATGACCAGCCCGCCGACGCGCAGCACCTGCGGCGGCGGCGCGGACCTCGCCCGGCGCAGCACGGCGTCCAGCCGCGCGCCCAGATGGTCGCCGGAGAACGGCTTGACCAGGTAGTCGTCGGCACCGGCCTCCAGCAGCCTGACGATCTCCGCCTCGTCGTCGCGCGCCGTGGCCACGATCACGGGCACGTCGGAGATGCCGCGCACCATCCGCAGCGCCTCGGAGCCGTCGAGGTCGGGCAGCCCGAGATCCAGGATGACGGCGTCCGGCGGCCGCTGGGAGATCTCCCTGAGCGCGTCGAGCGCGCATCCGGCACTGCGCACGGCGTGGTTGCGCCGGTCGAGCTCGCGGATCATCGCCGACCGGACGAAGTCATCGTCTTCGACTACGAGTACCGTCGCCATGGCGCCTAACCGTACATAATGCAACCCATGCGGCGAACCCTTCGATATGTTGCCATGTGGTGCGGTGCGACCGCTGTGGCCATATCGGTCTCGTGGTTCGGTGTGCGGGGCGTGTTACGCGACGAGTTCGTGGACGACGTGCGGGTCCAGCCGATGGCGGCGAACACGCTCGCCGACGGCAACGACGCGCTCCGGCCGGAGGACAGCCCCACGCCTTCGGCCAGCAGTACGCCTACGCCTCGCCGTACCGTGAAGAAGACGCCCAAGCCACGCGGGGACGTCAGGGTGGTCACGGTGAAGGGCGGCGAGGTGGCCTTCACGATCGGCGCGGCCGGGTGCGGCCTCGTCTCGGCGACGCCCAACAGCGGATACACCGCCAAGGTGAGCAAGAACGACGGCTGGATCCGGGTAGACCTCGTGCAGGCCGAGCATGGCTCGGCGGTGTTCTGCATCGGGGCGGAGCGGCGTACCGACACCTGGGAGTACTGATGAGCAGGCAGTGGAGCCGATCGAGCGGCACCCGAGAGGCGCTGCTGGGCACGGCCAGGAAGGTCTTCATGGCCAAGGGGTACGGCGAGGCCACCGTGGCCGACATCGTCGAGGACTCCGGGATCAGCGTGGGCAGCCTGTACCACCACTTCGGCGGCAAGCCGGGACTGTTCCTGGCGCTGTGGGAGCAGTTCATGCGCAACCAGGAGGAACGCACCGCCAAGGCGGCCAAGGCGGTCGGCGGCACCACGGAACGTTTCCTCGCCGGCGCGCGCGCCTACCTGGAGGGCTCGTGGGAGCAGCGCGACGTGGCCCGGCTGTTCCTGGAGAGCGACGGACCGGCGGAGTTCACGACGCTGCGCAGGCAGCGCGGCTGGGACTGGATCGGCGGTAACAAGAAGCTGCTCGGCCTCGCCGACAACCGGCAGAGCCACATGCTGGTCGTGCTGCTGACGACCGTGATGGGCGAGTCGGGGCGGGAGGTGGCGGCCTGCGAGTCGGAGGAGGAGGCGCGGGTGACCATCGACGCGGTGATCGCGGTGGTCCGGCGGATGCTGTCTACGGCTCCGGATGTAGCACCGGCGTCATCCGAGGGATGATTCGCTCACCGGGCCCGAGTGGCAGCGTGGGAGTCATGGGGAAGGCGCTGGGTGTGTTGGCCGTGGTACTCGCGGCCGTCTTTTACGGCTTCGCGGTCCTGCACAGCGGGGTCTGGTTCGAGCCGAGGATCGTGCCCGCCGTGGTGGTGGAGACCATCTGCGGCACGGGCCTGGTGATCGGCGGCTATGGCGCGATCAGGCACCGACGATGGGACTGGCTGGTGTACGCCTACTCCGCCGCGCTGAGCGGGGTGCTGCTGGGCGTGCTGGCCATGGCGCTCGGTCCCGGCGGCGGCACCCCGCTGACCATCTGGTACCACCGGGGCATGGCGCTCGTCCTGGCCCTGGGCCTGAGCGGCGCGCTCTACGTCTCCAGGGCGCGCAGGTAGTCGGCGGCCTCGGGGATGTGCTCCTCGGAGAACACCCTGATGTCGTGCAGCGCGAACAGGGCGGCCGTGACGCCGTGGCCCGGGGTGCGCCGGCCGTGGAAGGTGCCGTCGTAGATGGACAACGATCCGCACGACGGGCTGCCCTCCTTGAGCACGGCCAGCCGTACCCCGAAGTGCTGGGCGAAGGCGAGCGCGGCCTGCGCGCCCGCGAGGAACTGCGCGGTCACGTCGCCGCCCTCGGTGGTCAGCACGCGCGCGGCGCCCGACAGCACCGCCTCGCCGCCGACGCCGCCCTCGATCTCGGCGGCCGGACGCGGCGTGGGCAGCCCGCCCTCGACCTCGGGGCAGAAGACGACCAGGCGGCCTTCATCGCGCCAGGCGGCCAGGTGCGCGTCGGCGCTGGTCTTGGCGCCGCCGTCGTAGCGCACCTTCCTGCCCATGAGGCACGCGCTGACCAGGATCCTCTCCACGCGGTCGATCCTATGCGGCCTGTCGCCGGGGGCGGCGGGGTGCGGCGGTAGCCTTTTGCGCGATGAACACCATCGTCGCGACCGTCGTCATCGCCCTCTCGGTCCTGCTCATGCTGGCGAGCCTGATCAGCGCGATCCGCAACCGGGCCATGGGCATGGTCCTGCTCGTCGGGTTCTGCCTGCTCGAAGTGGCCGTGCTGGTGCAGGCCGGGTTCGTGATCGCCGCGGTCGCCGGTGGCGAGGGGGAGCACGTCTCCAAGGGCACCCTCTACGGCTACCTCGGCGGCGCCGCGCTGATCCCGCCCGCCGGGGTGTTCCTGGCGCTGGCCGAGCGCAGCCGGTGGGGCTCGGGGATTCTGGCCGTGGCCGGGTTCGCGATCGCGGTGATGACCGCGCGGCTGCAGCAGATCTGGCAGGGACAGTGAGCACGTCGCTCGGCACCGGTCCCGGGCGGGTGCTGATCGCCGTCTACGGGCTGTTCGCGCTGGCCGCGGGCGCGCGGGCGGCGGTTCAGATCATCGGGCGCTTCTCCGAGGCGCCGCTGGCGTACTCGCTGTCGGCGTTCGCGGCCGCGGTCTACGTCCTGCTCACGGTGGCGCTCTGGCGGGGCGCGCGGCGGCTGGCGCTGGTGTCGCTGCTGATCGAGCTCGTGGGCGTCCTGGTCGTGGGTACGGCCAGCCTGCTCGACCCGGCGGCCTTCCCACACGACACCGTGTGGTCGGCCTATGGACGCGGATACCTGTTCATCCCGCTCGTCCTTCCTCTGATCGGGCTCTTCTGGCTACGCCGCCGCCCGGTGTGATCTGCGTAACGGTCAGGAATAAAGAGGTGTTTTGGGCCTGTTAGGCTGCGTGTTGATTCGTCCCATGATTGGAGGACTCTCCCCGCATGAGCATGGCAGCCCAAGAGACCAGAGGTAGAACCGCACCCCTCGCCTGGCTGCTCGTGCTGGGAATCGTCCTCGCGGCGCTGAATCTGCGCACCGCCGTCACCAGCGTGGGCCCGCTGCTCGACCAGCTCGCCGGAAGCCTCGGCATGACGAGCGTGGGCACGGGGCTGCTCACGACGCTACCCGTGCTCGCCTTCGCGACCGTGGGCGCCGTCACCCCGGCCATGGCCAGGAAGATCGGCGAGCACCGCCTGCTCCTCGCCGCGCTCGTCACGCTGGGCCTCGGCCTGCTCGTGCGCAGCCTGGTCGACTCCGCGCCCGTCTTCCTGCTGACCAGCGCCGTGGCGCTGTCCGGCGGCGCGGTCGGCAACGTGCTGATCCCGACACTGATCAAGCGCCACTTCCCGGCCAAGACCGGCATCATGACCACCGTCTACACCACTTCGCTGGCCGCCGGCACCATGCTGGCAGCCGCGGCCACCGTTCCGATCGAGCGGGCCGCGGGCGGCGACTGGCACGTGGCGCTGGGCGTCTGGGCGGCGCTGGCCGCCATCGCCGTCGTCCCGTGGCTGGCGCTGCTGCGCAGCGAGCCGGAAAAGACCGCGGGCACCGCGGACGCCGGGCCGAAGCGCCTGCTCAGGAGCAGGTTGGCGTGGATGGTCGCCATCTACTTCGGCACCCAGTCGATGATCGCTTACATCATGTTCGGCTGGCTCGCCACGATCCTCACCGACAGCGGCTACTCGACCTCGCAGGCCGGCGTGATCCTCGGCGTCTTCACCGCCCTGAACATCCCGGTCTCCATGCTCGTGCCCGCGATCGCCTCCCGCTTCCGCGACCAGCGGCCCGTCGTGGTCGGCCTGGTCGTCGCCTACGTCATCGGGTTCGCCGGGCTCTGGTTCGCGCCACCCTCGACCGCGCTGGTCTGGGTGGTGTTCGTGGCCGTCGGCATGGGCTCCTTCCCGCTGGCCCTGATGATGCTGGCCCTGCGCACCCGCACGCCGGAGGCGACCGCCGCGCTGTCGGCGTTCGGCCAGAGCGCCGGGTACCTCATCGCCGGCGCCGGCCCGCTCGTCGTCGGCGTGCTGCACCAGGCGACCGGGGGGTGGGCGCTGCCGTACGCGCTGATCTTCGGGGTGCTGGTCGTGCAGCTCTTCACGGGCCTGTACGCCGGTCGCAACCGCTACCTGGAGGACGAACGGCTGCCCAAGGCGGTCGCGGAGAGCCTGCCTGAGACAATCAAGAGGTGAACTCCACGCTCGTCACCTTCCCCAACGGCCAGGTCAGCGGCCGTTCAGAGATCGTCGGGACCGTGCCGGCGGGGGACCGGCACGGCCTCGTCGTCGCCGAGACGCCCTTCCATCCGCTCGACCACACCTGGCCCGACCAGCCCGCCGACCGCGGCCTGATCGGCGGCCTGCCGGTCGCCGACTGCGTGACCGCCGCGCGCTCTCCCTCCGGCGAGGTCTTCCAGGCCGCCGACATTCCGGTACGGCGGGGCAAGGACGGATGGCAGTGGCTGGTCGTCCACGTCACCGACACACCCCTGCCCGTCGGTGCGCAGGTGGACCTTGAGGTGGACGCTGGGTACCGGGCGGCGCTGTCGGCCGGGCACACGGCCTGCCATCTGGCGGCACTCGCGCTCAACGCGGCCGTCGCCGGCCTGTGGCGCAAGGCTCCCCGGCTGGACGCGCTGGGCAACCCCGACTTCGACCAGAGCGCGATCACGTCCTCGCGGATCACCTCGTACGCGAGCGTTGACGATTACCGGCTGGGCAAGTCGTTGCGGAAGAAGGGGTTCGCTGCTGACGCGCTGGAGCCCGCTGCCGTCGCGGCCTTCGTGAACGAGCGGCTCAAGGAGTGGGTGGCGGCTGATGTGCCGGTCTGGGTGGATGTGCCGGGGCCTGGGTTGACGGCTCGGCGTACCTGGCACTGCGCGTTGCCCGAAGGGGAGGCCTCGATCCCGTGCGGCGGCACGCACGTGCGGCGGACCTCGGAGCTCGGGGGCGTCACGGTGGCTCTGGAGCTGGGGGAGCAGTCGCTCACCATGAAAACTCGTGTCAGCATGAGCTGACAGATCCGCCTTCGTCAGCTTATGCTGACAGACATGAACGTCACCGAGCTGGCTCAGGCCGCCGCCGACCGCGACCCCGGAACCGGCCTCCAGGCCGTCGCGGCGCTGCGGACCCTGCTGGAAGAGCTCGAAGCCGTGCACGTCACCAATGCCAGGGCGCAGGGCTGGTCATGGGAGCAGGTCGCCGACGCGCTGGGCGTGCGGCGGCAGACCGCCCATCGCAAGCACGCCCGGCGGATCGGGAGGTAGTCATGTTCGCGAGATTCACCGACACTGCTCGTCACGCCTTCGTCACTGCTGGAGTGCTCGCGCTGGAGGCGGGGCATGGGCGGCTGGGCACGGACATGTTGTTGCTGGCTCTGGCTGAGACCCGGCCGTTCGAGCTGGCGTCATTCACCGCCACCGCTGCTTCGCTTCGGGAGCGGCTGGACCTGCGGGACACGCGGGCTTTGCTGGCCGGGCTGGGGATCTCGCTTGACGAGGTACGCGGGCGGACGCTGCCCGGGGTGGGGGAGTGGCGGCTGACCCGGCGGCGGCTGCGGCCCCTCCATGTTGTTCTCTACGGGCCTCGGGGGGAGATCGCGTTGACCGGGGGTGCTCGGAAAGTGGTCGAGGTGGCGTTGTGGCGGCCTGGGGCTGTTACCGGGGAGAGCTTGTTGTGGGGGTTGCTGGCGGACGGGCACAACGGGGCGGCTCGGCATCTGCAAGGGGCGGGAGTGAACGTGCGGGCCTTGGTCAGCGAGGTAGGCATGCCCACCCGCCCCTAACCCCCACCATCCACCGCCCCTTCACAGCCTCGCCCGGCCTGTCCTTGGCCGGTCCTTGGCCTGTCCGCCACCACCTCTTTCGTCGGCCCCACGCGGGCGCCGATCGGTCTTCGTCGACCTACCCCGACCACCATCAGGCCGCCACCGCTCGATCGTGAGACCGGGGTGTCAGGCGAGCCGCTGAAGCTTGTCCGGGTTGGCCATCAGGTAGATCGTCTCGATCCGCCCATCCACGACCAGCAGCGACAGCACCGTCACCACCCGGCCCCCCACGGTCAGCACCACGGCCGGAGCGGCATTGATCTCCTCGATCCGGAGCTCCACCCCCGTATCCCCCGGCATCCCGATGGAGGCCATGAACTTCGTGATGCCGTCCGGGCTGGTGATCGACATGAGGAAGCGGGTGACGTTCTCCACGCCGAGCAGCACCCGCAACGGCGCCCGGGCCTTCCCGCCGCCGTCGCTGACCATCGTCACGTCCTGCGACAACATGGCGATCAGATCGTCGAGATCACCGTTCATGGAAGCGTTGATGAACCGCTCGGTCATCTCCCGCCGCTCGCCCCGATCCGTGGCGAACCGAGGCCGCTTCTCCTGGACATGTTCACGAGCCCGGCGAGCCAGCTGCCGAGTCGCCGGCTCAGCCCGTCCGATGATCTCGGCGATCTCCGCGAACGGCATGTCGAAGGCCTCCCGCAACACGAACACGGCCCGCTCAAGCGGAGACAACGTCTCCAGCACGACCAGCATGGCCAGCTCAACGGATTCGGCCAGCTCGACATGCTCGGCCACATCCGGCGCAGTACTGATCGGCTCAGGCAGCCAAGGCCCCACATAGGCCTCCCGCCGAGACTTGGCCCACCGCAACCGATCGATCGCCAGCCGCGAGGTAACCCTGATCAAATAGGCCTTGGGATCCTCCACAGCCGCCTGATCCACCCCGGACCAGCGCAACCACGCCTCTTGCACGACATCTTCGGCATCGGCCATGGTGCCAAGGATCCGGTAGGCGACCCCGGTCAGCAGATGGCGGTACTCCTCGAACATGGAAGGTAGACGTATCACACGGGGTTTGGCGTGACATGAGCCCCTCCAAGTTCCGATACACTTGTGCCGTACCGCAAGGGGCTATAGCGCAGCTGGTAGCGCACCTCCATGGCATGGAGGGGGTCTGGGGTTCGAATCCCCATAGCTCCACAGGCAAGGTCTTTCACATTGGCGCGCTTCGCGCTTTTGAGTTCCAGGCGTTTCTCCAGTCGAGCTGAAGCTCGACCCCTGAAGGTCCTCCCTCCGGTCGGGCGTTTTTTCTGGGGTCCCGCCCGTTGCCCGGCTAGGTGGTTGGGCCGTTGGAGCCCGCCCTGGTCGTTGGTCCTCGCTTCGCTCGGGCGTCTTGATCGGGCGCGCCGTCGGCGCGCGGCTTGCGCGTGGGGTGAGGGGCTGAGTCGGCTGGAGCGCGTCTTGGCAGGTATGCAGTCGCCGGATGAGGCGGAATACAGCGGACGCCTGTCCTACCCAGCCGCCTGGGTAGCGACTCTGGACGAGCGAGCCCCTTGACGTGGTGATCGTGTAGTGAGCTCTGCAGGTCGTGTACACGATCACCGCGTCGAGGCCGCGGAGTCGATGACACGGTCTTGGACCAGCGGTGGAGTGCTTTGATCTTCACGCTGGTTCAGGCGGGCATAGGCGCACGGCTGTGCGATCAACGCCGCAGTCTGGGGCGTCACTCGGCCCCAAATCGACGAATCCGGCGCCGAAGTCGTTGACGTCCGCTCGCAGGCACGGCATGGCGTCAGGCGAACCGATGGAGGTAAGAGCAGCCTTGACCCGGCCACGGAACGCTGTGCTCGCGCCGGCATCGGTCACCCGCACGCCGTAGCGGTCGGCATAGCCGTGTACGAGTTGCATGCCGTACCCGAACGTGGCCAGTTCCTCGAGCGCGCGCAGGAACCGGAAGGTTGCGCGCGTCGGGATCGCGTACCTCGATGCGCAGGGTACGCGCCGCGTAGATGGCCAGGAGCCGTGCCGGTAGTGCTTCGTCGCTCCGTCCGATGGCGTGGCGGACCGCGTTACCGACCAGTTCGGCAGTGGTCAATGCCGCGGGTTCCACAAGGTCTGGAAGGCGCCATAGGGGGGAGGAGATCCGACATGCAGTGCTGCGTCGTGCGCGACGACTCGAAGGTGAGGGGCAGCAGATAGGCGCGCGTCCGATAGTCGTCCGGAAGGTGCGAGTACGGCAGCGCCTCACGCCCCCGCTGTACAGCGTAGAAGCACAGCACCTGACACGAACGAGCACTCGACACCGGTCACCATCACATGCTTGAGAGGGAGGCAAGCCGGCGGCAGAGGGGCGCCGTTCACTCGCAATGAAGGGGTCTCGGGTTCGAATCCCGAAGGCGGCTCCGCAGGAAGGGGCCCTTCCGGATGATCCGGAAGGACCTCGGCGCCGATCACGACGCACGACGCCGCGCCCTGATCCCCATGAACACGAAACCCGCTGCCGTGACGTAGCAGAGCATCGGCAGGGTCTTCCAGAGCACCCAAACGGCGTCGGCCTCCCACCCAACGCAGTTGACCATCATGAACGACGTTACCGACCAGAACAACCAGTCCATTGCGACGAGCGAGATGCACAGCGCAGCCACGACGCCGATCGCGATGCTGAGTCTCCGTCCGAACAGCACGCTCAGGGCACTTCCGAGCAGAGCAACTACAGAGGGCAGAAGGTTCCAAGCGTAGGCCACCCTCGGATCTACGAGCTGGAGGTCCTGCCGCAGGTTCAACCAGGTCGTCTCAAGGTCGGACCAGAGAGCCGAGAGTCCCATTGGAAGCGGACTGTAGCCTGCGCACCCGACCGACTCGCCAGTGAGCAGCGACGGCGTCCAGAGTGATATAAAGCCCAAAACACAGGCGCAGAGCGCAACTGCCCACCAGCGTAAGTAGTCCCAGTGGGGCCGCCTGGGGAGAGCGGGCATAGCAAGCCTCCGTCACGGGAGCCAGGTATCATCTCGATCTCCACAATTCTGGACGTAGAACCAATTGATCGTCACCAGACTCCTGAAATCGATGACGAGAGCCTGGCGGTTCTTGTCGCCAGCCGAGGTATACGTCCTCGCTGAGCTCCGGACGCTCCACTTTGACCAGTTCCTCGGCCCAGCGGTTGAAGGAGCGTCGAGAATCGGGAGAAACGATCGGATGGGTACGGCAAGCAGAAGGCCCAGGTGGTCAAAGGCGCTTCGGCCGGCCTGCCGGCCGCGCTGCGGCTCTCCGGTCGTCGCGACGAGCACCGTCCACCGCGCTACGCCGTGCGGCAGTCGGAGACATAGGACCCCGCGGACACGGTTCCGCCTTGATGCGTCAACGATTCCGAGCTGATCGTCCGCCTGGCTTGGAGGCACGCGGAAGCTGACCTCATTCTCGCAACAGTGGACGCCATACACAATCACAGCGATTTCACGGAAACCCATCACGCCCATCAGGTCTCATAACAGAGGGACGCTTACCCAATACAAAGTCGATCTTTACCGCGAATTATTAGCGTGTCACGATCGCTTCGTTTGTCCCAATGGGTACGAAAGGGGTCACGTGAAACGCACTCGACCAAGGTTCGGCTTACCGGCCGCGATGCGTCGCCGAGGCGCCATCCTGGCAACACTCACCTTATCCGCCTCGCTCCTTGCATCGCCGGCGACCGCGGAACCCCCGCCGACCGCAACCGCAGCACCGCTCTCGCACACATCGTCCACCCCAGGCCCGGTGGACGCCGCCAAGGCCGAAGCCAAGCGCACCGGGAAGGAGGTGGAGATCCCCAGCCTCCACACCGAGAACATGACCACCGTCGCCACACCCGGCGGCAAGACGGTCAAGACTTATGTTTCAAGCACTGTCGTCCGTGTCAAACGCGACGACGGCTGGCACAAGGTCGATCCCACACTGATTGTGGAGAACGGCGTGGTCAAGTCCCGGATGACCAAGCTGGACATCCGGTTATCCAACGGCGGCAGCGCAACTCCGCTGCTCACCGCCAAGGGCGAATCCCTCGGTGTCGAGAAGAGCCAACCCGGCGAAGTCGGCATCGCTGGGCCCAGCAATCTGCCCGTCCCGGAACTGTCTGGAAATACAGCCACCTACCGCTCAGCTTACGGGCGCAGCATCGACCTGGTTGTCGCCATTACCCCGGCGGGATACCAACACCAGATCGTGTTCCGCGAGCGGCCCCGCGAGCGCCTCAAGCTGCCCGTGCCAATCGATCCGCCCTCCGGCATGCGCTTGGGTAAGTCCTCCAGCGGCAGGCCCGCTGCTCTTGCCGACGGCAAGGAGATCGCCGATCTATCTGCGTTGCCGATCCTGGATGCCAAGGAGATCGCGTCACCAGGCACAGGCAAGGCCAGCACCGTGGCCACAACGCTGACCGGAAGCGGCGACGACACCGCGCTCGTCCTCACTCCCGATGCCACCTTCTTGGCCGATCCGGCGGTTACCTATCCGGTCACAGTGGCAGCCAGCAATTCGACTCCGTGGCATGGGGCCGGCGCCCCCGCGGACACCTTTATCGCCAACGGCGGCAGCTACGTCAACGGCAGCTACGCCGCCAACATGCAAGCGCTGTTCGCCGGGCGCCGGGATGGCTACAACTACCGCTCCTATCTGAAGTTCGATCTCACCAACGCACCGTTCTTCGGCCAGAAGATCGTAGATGCGAACATCATCCTGTGGAACTACCTCTCCAGCGCGTGTGGCGAGGTCGGTGGTATCTCCCTGCACCGCGTTGCCAACGAATGGACCCCCACCACCATCAAGTGGAACGACCAGCCACTCGCTGTAGCTGACGGCCACGTCGTCAACCCTTACGGTAAGGACGAAAGCTGCTCCGACTGGATGGCCGAAGGAGATCTCTGGTATTCCATCGAAGACATCACCCGCGCTTGGGCGAACGGAACGCCTAACCACGGAATCATGGTCCGCGCAGTGGCGGAATCGGGCGCGAACAACTGGCGCCAGTATCTCTCTGGCAACTGGCCCAACGGCACGGAGACCGAGCACCATCCGTTCTTCTACGTCGAGTATGAGGCTCCCCTGCCACCCCTTGGGGCCGTCGGCTGGTACTTCGGAGGGGAAACCGGAATCACGGATCGCTCCGTGATGGAAGCCATCGACGCCAATCCGGATCTCGCTCGCGCCGCGGGTTCGCTTCCCCTCGCCCAGGACATCACGTTCGAGGAGGCAATCGCCGATCGAAACGCCTCGAGCGAACACTCGGAGGTCCTGCCGGGGGAAATCGTCGCCGACAACCCAGAAACCGATGATCCTCCTCCAGCGGACACCTCGCCACCGACCGTCGCACGCACCGACCCGCAGGCGGACTCGACTGTTTCCGCTGTGTCGGAAATCTACGTCCGGTTCAACGAGGATGTGACCGGGGTACAAGTCACGGTCAAGGATTCCTCCGGCTCACCGGTCGGTGGCGTGGTGGAGTCAAGCCACACGGCCGCTGGGTGGAAGTTCAAACCGCAGACTACGCTCAATCCTGGGGCATACCACGTAACGGTCGAAGGTGCAGCGGACGCTGCCGGCAACGCCATGACGGCTCCGTACGCCTGGACATTCAGCGTGGGCAGCACAACTGCCGAGGGCTTGGTGGCGGCGTTCGGTTTCGAGGAAGGCTCTGGGACGACCACGGTTGACTCCTCGGGTAACGGCCACACAGGAACTGCATCCGCCACGACATGGGTCAGCGGCAAATTCGGTAACGCCCTGTCTTTCACCGGATCGAACGGTAGCTGGCTCACCGTGCCACACAGCGAATCGTTGCGACTGACCGCCGGCATGACACTCTCCGCGTGGGTCAAGCCGGCCACGAACGACAGCTACCGAACCGTACTCATGAAGGATCACTCAAACGGCTCCGCCTACGGGATCTACTCCTCCAACGGAACAGTCCCCTCTGCCTGGTTCCTCAAGCCCGACGCCACCAGCCACAACCAGGTGGACGGCACATCCGCCCTACCCGCCAACAGTTGGAGTCACGTAGCAACCACCTACGACGGAACCACAGCCCGCCTCTACGTCAACGGCGACCAAGTCGCGCAGCTCACCACCACCGGCGACCTCGTAGACGATGGCGGCGCGCTCCGCATCGGTGGCAACACCAGATGGGGCGAGTACTTCAACGGCACCATTGACGAAGTACGGATCTACAACCGCGCACAAAGCACCGACGAAATCCAAACCGACATGGCAACTGCCATCACTGAACCTGGACCTCCGCCTGCTGACGGGCAAGGCTTGGTGGCGGCGTTCGGTTTCGAGGAAGGCTCTGGGACGACCACGGTTGACTCCTCGGGTAACGGCCACACAGGAACTGCATCCGCCACGACATGGGTCAGCGGCAAATTCGGTAACGCCCTGTCTTTCACCGGATCGAACGGTAGCTGGCTCACCGTGCCACACAGCGAATCGTTGCGACTGACCGCCGGCATGACACTCTCCGCGTGGGTCAAGCCGGCCACGAACGACAGCTACCGAACCGTACTCATGAAGGATCACTCAAACGGCTCCGCCTACGGGATCTACTCCTCCAACGGAACAGTCCCCTCTGCCTGGTTCCTCAAGCCCGACGCCACCAGCCACAACCAGGTGGACGGCACATCCGCCCTACCCGCCAACAGTTGGAGTCACGTAGCAACCACCTACGACGGAACCACAGCCCGCCTCTACGTCAACGGCGACCAAGTCGCGCAGCTCACCACCACCGGCGACCTCGTAGACGATGGCGGCGCGCTCCGCATCGGTGGCAACACCAGATGGGGCGAGTACTTCAACGGCACCATTGACGAAGTACGGATCTACAACCGCGCACAAAGCACCGACGAAATCCAAACCGACATGGCAACGGCAGTTTCGTTCGCGCCGCCTCTTCGCGGCACCGCCGCGAAATCAGCCGCCGCTGCTATACCGCCGGATCCGGACAACAACCTACCAAAGGCGGCCAACGCCTTCGATAGGCTGACTCCAACCAAGTGCGCTCAGAACGAAAGCCTCTCGGGACGCCCGCAAGGGTGGGTACTCAACCACTACACCTGGTGTCAACTGGGTCGCGTGAACGCCATTTGGCAGTCCGGAAGGTGCATCGATCCCAATTCGACGATCTGTATTCCCGAGCAGGAGACGTTCCGCGCCAAGGTCATGCTGATCGGCCACAGCTTCAACGGCACCGTGGGCGTCGACAGGGCCAAGGGAGATACTCCGCGTGACTTCGTCGTCGAGGCGTACGTGTACGACGCGGCCACGTACGGAGCGATGCCACCCACCCGGCGGATGACACTGAACGTCGACATTGGCAACAAGAAGAACTGCGAAGTTGTCAGGTCTCGGGGCGGGCAGTCCATCGACAACTCCCGGAGCGACATCATTAGTAATTGGAAGGTTAATGGGCGAGCCACCTTCTGGTTCAGATGCTCTCCAGGGAAGGCGCCGGTTTTCCGGACGAATGAGTGGGTAACTCCGACAAAGGTTCGGAACGACGAAGACGTAAGCATTACCACCATCCGTCCGTCGGTCAACCTCCCGGACTGGCCCAACACGCGCTGGATGTACATCACCCCGACCGTCAGAACCGTTATCGGAAACAGCATTCGCTGCGACTCCGCGACCTACATCGCCTTCAGATCGGGCGGATGTATCTTCTACAAAACTAAACCCGCGATCAAGTGGACCCATACCGCACCGACCAGAAACCGCACGCTGCAGATGAAGCAAGCATTCCAGCACTATTGGAATGCTTGTACCGACCCGGACGGGCAGACTTACCCGGATAAGCCCGACAAGAATATCTTCGGGTGTGATGTGGGGAACGGTGCAACACACTTGCACCGCGAGACCCAAGAGCAAAGGGATATCAATCAAACGAACACCAACACCAGGTGCAATCGCATGTGGCCTGGCTACACGAACGGCACCGATCCTGATCCAAACAAGTGGAAGCAATGCGATGAAATTCCGTTCGCTTCCACTATGGAGCGAACGATCGCGCCACTTCAACGCGACTTCTCTCTGTGTCCGATCAGAGCGCAACACAATGGCGATGCAGGACTCTATCTCGCTCGGTTCTACGACCTGGACCGCGTTCTGATCGCGGACGCCTTCACTAACCGATTCGATACTTCACAGAACGATCCCATCTCTAGGGACGAACTCTGTGGAGTGCCTACAAATCCGCACTAAATCGGGAGCCCCGGGAGTCGCTATTATCTACTCCCGGGGCGTTCCCCTGAGAGGATGCATAGTGATTGCCGATACCACGCGACACTACGAGAGATTCGTGAGCGAGAACGAATGGCTCGCTTACGGGAGCTTTGGCTGGACCGTCTACAGGCCGTGGAGCAGCCAGGGCATCACGGACACCGTGGCGATCGCAGCAGACCTATCACGAGCCGGTGAGGCTGAGATCACTGAAATGCTTGTGGCCGAAGAACCCAATCTGGCACCCGCCCCCATCGTGTACTTCGAAGAGCTTGGCCCTGGCTACTTTCTCTTCGAATCCGAAGAGAGTTATGTGAGCGAGAACGCCATTCTGGAACTTCTCAGCCGGAATGGTCAACTGTGGAACATGTCATGGAATGCTGGATTTCATAGCCGCATGACATACGCCGAGAGCGGCATCCTTGCACTAAAATGGCTGAATGTCCAGAATCGGGACTTCCCTCGCCGCGAAACGAGATTGGATATCGATGGCTACATCCACAGCGCACTGGCCCTATGTAATGAGGAGGATCGCAATTTCGGTCTAGCAGACATGATGGCCACAATCGAAATGGCTTCCGGCGCGCACCTGTCGAGCGATTGGGTGCAGAATCCTCAAAAGTGCTTCGTGGTTGGGGACCCGCGAACGTGCATCGGATGGCCTTTCGAGGCGGGAGGGAGCTAAAGGCACAGAGAGTCTGCGGACTATCTGTGAACCAGACTTGCCAATCTAGAGCCATAGGCCCGACGTTTGCTCAGCTCGACGGCTCTGTTGACCCTACTCGACGCCCGTTCTCTGTTACCGCCGACTCACCAAATGAGTCGCCGTCTAGGCGGATGTCATTGCTGCCGGGGCTTCCGCTCCTCGGGCCTTGGTGGCTCTGCAGTACGGGTCCACTTGCTACCGAGGACAACGGATTCTCGCCTCCGCTGTACAGCGCAGAAGTACAGAAACGCGCGCGCGGACGGCACCATCGATACCGGTCACCGCCACATGCTTGACCAGGGCAGCGAGCCTACGGGCACGGACGTGCCGTTCACTCGTAATGAAGGGGTCGCCGAGCCGCGCGATCTAGAGGCGGTTGGTCATGTGCGAGGGTTCGATCTTGTGGCGCAGCTCTGTCACCTGTGACGCCGAGTTCGAGTAAGCGGCGATTAGGTCCACCCAAGTGGCGAGTGGCGCCGACGTGCCAGTAGCGGCGGTGTCAGTGATGACGCCGCCGCTCTTGCGTTTCCTGGTGTGCTGTTGTGCTCGTGTGCGTCGGGGTAGGGCCGGTGGAAGAACGCTTGGTTGAGAAGACGGCGGGCGGTGCCGTACAGGTCGAGCTGTGCTTCCAGGCGAGCGCGTCCGTCTCGGATGCCGCGTAGGCGCTTGACGATCTTCTCCCGTGGCCAGTCGGGATCGCCGACGAGGTCAAGAACCTGATCTTCTTGGGCGTCGATCTTGGCGAGCTGTTTCTTGATCTCGATGCGCAGGGTGTCACTGTTGGCGACGTCGCCTTTATGTGACCGAGTAGGTGAGTTTGTAGTGGGCGCCGTTGCCTTCGAAAAACACTTGCATCACTCCCAGGCCTTTCTGGGATTCTCCAACTGTGTGCGTTCCGAGGCTATCGTCCGGATCAATGGGTTCGGTATCTTCGTCGACCAATTCAATGATCATGGGGTCCTGGTTGAAAGTGAAGGTCCTGGTGATGGGAACCATCTGATGTGGTCCAATTGGCGCCGTACCCGTGTCCGGCCATGCGCGCCAGCCGTTTATCTTGATGTAAACTTCGTCTTCACCGCTGTCCTCCGTGCGGGAACACACGAGTTGGATCAGATTAAGCTGGGTCATAACCGAAATCCCTTCTTGAGATGCTTGTTTCGCTAGGCATAGGAGCTCACTCTTAGTTGAACGCGCCTCTTCGCTGTAGCTGCGCCCCCCCGGGAGTAGGTTGCGCTTTGGCGTTCATGATTGGAGTACCTGTCAGCGAATTGGATGATGGTGCAGGGCCGCGCGTCGATCTCTCTGGCTAAGTGCCCGACATGCATTATGGTCACGCCCTGCAAAACATGACTATCGGACGGGCTCGAGTAAGAAGTAATCGCCGCTTGACTGTCGCACTTATGTGCAGGCACTCCTTTGACCGGAAGGAGGATCGACGCCGACGACTTTATGGCGAATTCGAATCGGCTCTTCACGATTGAGGGTGTGGTCGTGGTCTGAACCCGCCGGTCCCGAACAGGCTTCTGCCTCGACCTCGACATGCTCCTCGACGGCGGACAGCGCCCGCAGCCGGTGGAGTTGCTCGTCGGTGAGTAGTCCGGGCCCCGGTATGCGGCATCGGGCATGCGGAGTCGTTCGGCCCGTGCGGGTCTGGAGTGCTCATGCGGTCTCGGCCTGGAGGGCGGGGCCGAGGAGGAGTCCACCGTCGATGACGTACTCCGACCCCGTGATGAACGACGCCTCTGATGACGTGAGGAACAGGAGGAGACGGGTGACGTCGGTCGGCTCCCCGAGGCGGGGGATGGCGAACGGCTCGGGTGAGTAGAAGTCGGCGATTGCCGCGGTGGCGCCGGCTGCCGGTTCGTGGATGAAGGGGGTCGCGAGCAGAGTCGTGACGACGTATCACCAGCGCGTCGCCCAGGAGAAGCGCGCGCTGATCGTGAAGGCCGCGACCGCACTGTTTCTCGAGCTGGGCTACGACCGGACGTCGCTCGCGCGGATCGCAGAGTGCTCGGGCGTTTCTCGGGCCACCTTGTTCAAGCAGTTTCCGAGCAAGGCCGCCCTGTTCGACGCCATCGTGACCGAGTCCTGGTCGACCGCTGACGAGGGGGATCCGCCGCCGGCAGGCAACGTCGTTGACGGGCTCAGCATCATCGGTCGCCGTTACGCCGAGCTGCTAGGCCGCGCCCAGATGACCGACCTGTTCAGGATCGTCATCGCCGAGCTGCCGCGGTTCCCTGAGCTGGCCCATGCGCAGTTCTCGCACGGGAAGATGCCCTACTTCGAGTCCGTACGCAGCTACCTCCTGGCTGAGCATGAGGCGGGAACGGTGCGGATCGAAGACGTGGACCTCGCGGCCACCCAGTTCCTGGGCATGATCTCCAACTACGTCTTCTGGCCGACACTTCTGATGCCGGGCTGGGAGGTGAGCGCCGAACGCGTCGCTCAGGTAGTCGACGAGGCCGTCCGCACCATCGCCGCCCGGTACGCCACGACTGGACCAGAGGCGTCCACCAACGACTGAGCCCCGCCGCCACCAAAGAACCTGAGCAATCGAGGCCGTCGGTACCAAGGGCGTCGCGGGGCATCCCGGGGGCGGACGCCGAAGGAGGGAGCGCCGATGTTGACCCACCACGATCAGCCTGGCATTCAGCACGCCTGCCCTCTCGGGGTGTGTTCTTCTCGCTGTGCGCGAACCTCCCGGCCGCTTCTCGTCATATCCGTTCCCGGGGCTGAAGCCACCGCCTTGCGCGTATCGCACACGCTCATCAGCTACCCGACAAAACCCATTCAGGTTCGCGTCCGGCTCCAGATGGCCGGACGCGAAGTCGAGGAGGCGTCAGGAGATGGTGAGCGTGCCGTTCGCGTTGCGGGCGCACGCGATGGTCGTGCGGGGCGCCGCGGCGGAGGCGGCGGTCAGGCATTGGCCGAGCACGGCGTGGCCCGCGGCGTTCGGGTGCCACGACTCCTGGCAGGTCTGGAAGTGGGTGACGCATGTGTTCGCCGCCCGCTGGATATCGATCTTGTCCCAGCCGGACAGGCTGGTGATGAACGTGCCGGACGGTCCGTCCTGTACCCGGACCGGCGTCGCTAGCGCGCTCGCCGGGCTGTCGGGGTTCTCGCAGAGCCTGGCGCCGTCGAAGGCCCGCTGGACGTCCAGTACGCGCAGATCGGCCGCCGGGCGTTCGGCTGCCAGTGTGCTGTGCGCGTTCCTGACCAAGGAGCCGAGGTTCTCGGAGAACACGTGCCCGGGAGCGAGGCTCGCGCGGTGGATCGGGCAACCGGCGGCGTACCGTTCGGCTCCGAGGGCGCGGAACTTGTCGCGGGTGTCGGAGCGGTTGTCCTCCTCGTGATAACGCGAGGCGAGGTCGGGGGGCAGCGGGTTGGTGTAGGTCTGCAGAATCACCTGGTGGGTACCGTCGGCGTCGATCTGGGCGAGGGTGTCGAGGATCTGGCGCAGGGCCGCGGTGGTCTCGGTGGTGGCGGCGGCGACCTCGGTGCCGGTGGCCAGGTCCGAGGCGCTGCAGGGCTTCTGCGGCACCGGGCCCCCTAGATAGGCCCAGAACTCCCACCAGCCTGTCCAGGCGTCGGCGATGAAGCGGTTGGCGCACAGCGTGGCCACGTCGCCGAAGGTGAACTGGGTGTTGTTGGAGCCGAGGCCGACGAGGACGACGTCGATGTCGTGCGTCTGGGCGACGGCGCGCAGCTGATCGAGTTGCGAGGCGACGGTACGGCCCCCGGTCCGGGCGCTTGAGGGGGCGGCGATGTCGGCCGGCTGGCCGCCGGAGCACGCGAGGTTGAAACGTTGCTGAATGCCCGGGAGCGCCGCCGCGAACACCGAGGCGTTCGCCGACCGGTGACAGAAGTAGGCGTTGCTGTTGGCCGCCGACCAGCCGGGGAAGGACTGTGCCGTACCGGAGGCGTCGACGACGGGCTGGTAGTTCCCCGCGCCCTCTCCGCTGATGAAGCTGTCGCCGAGCGCGACGGCGGCGGTGGGCAGAGCCGCCTGCGCCGGTCCGCCCTGCACGACCTGGATGCCCGCCGCGCTCACCAGGAGCATGACAACCGCAGCGGCACGCTGGAGTAACCTCACAACCGCCTCATTTCCTACTAAATCAGTACGAAATAGCGCATGCGTGGATCACAACATGCGGCACCACCGGCGTCAAGATCTCCGAGGGGCCGCGCTGATGCGGCTGCACGGGCGAGGTGGTGGTGCGCGAGCATGTCGCCGCTGGAGCCCACCCCGGTCAGCCGTCCTCGCTTCGCTCGGGCGTTGAGCCGGGCCTTCGGCAGAAAGCTGTAGGAGCACGGTGGCGGTGAACGCCTTGGTGCCGCTGGCGATGCGGAAGCGGGCGTTGAAGGGGATCTTTCTGGCGGTGCGGCGTACGGCGACGCCCGCCCGCGCTCGGTCGCCGTCACTGGTCACGGCGAGTACGCCGATCGAGCCGGTGCGGGGGATCCGCTCGACCTCGTGGGGGAGCGAGGACCAGAGCCAAGGCCATGGCGATCATGAGCGGCCTCCGCACAGGGCGCGGTCCACCAGCGGGTGCAGTTTCCGGTGGAAGCGGGCCTGGAGGGCGTCGCCGTTGGTGTTCGTGTGCACCATCACCACTCGGCGGCCGTCGGGGGTGACGCCGCCGCGGGTGGAGTAGCCGAGCGCGTCGCCCCAGTGGGTCCAGTAGCCGTTGCCGCAGGTCAGCGGGAACCACATGAGGCCCAGGCCGTACCTCATGCCGGGTAGGAGCTTTTGGTAGAAGGGGCTGACCGGCACCGTCTTCCGCATCTCGGCCAGTTGCGCGGGTCGCAGCAGCTTCCCGGTGACCAGGGCGGTGAAGAACCGGGCCAGGTCGCCGGGCGTGCTGATGAGGTCCCCGGCGGCGCGGTGGGCGCTCTGGTTGGCCACGGTCGTGTCGACGAGGCGGCCGCGCTCGGCGAACTGCCGGTATCCGGTCAGGTGGGGGCCGGCGAGGTAGGGGACGGGGCCGGGCGCGTACGTCGACGTGAGGCCGAGCGGGACGATCACGCGGTCGGTGACCTGCCGCTCCCAGCTCTGCCCGGTGACCTTCTCGATGATCATCCCGGCGATGACCGAGTTGACGTTGGCGTAGTTCCAGCCCGTGCCGGGGTCGAAGAGCTTCCGCGCGCGCTCGACGACCTGGTGCGGCGTGACGGTGTCCAGGCGGTGGCGCAGGTAGCCCTCCTCGGTGACCGAGCCCGGATGGTCGTCGTCGGCCAGGCCGCTGGTCTGCTGGAGCAGGTGGCGGACGGTGATCCGGGGGTCGAGGCGGGGCAGCCATCGGGAGGCGGAGTCGTCCACGGCGAGGCGGCCCTCGGCAGAAAGTTGCAGGAGAACGGTGGCGGTGAACGCCTTGGTGGCGCTGGCGACGCGGATCTGCGGCCGGCGGGGGACCGGGCGCCGGGTGGCGCGGTCGGCCACGCCGGTGCGCGCGCTCAGATGACGCGCGCCGTCGCGGACCTCGGCGACCGCGCCGATCACGCCCAGATCCCGTACGGCGTCCAGGTCGCGTCGCAACCAGGCGTCCAGGTCGCGTCCCAACGAGGCGTCCAGGTCGCGTCGCAACGAGGCGTCCTGGGGCGGCGGCGCGAGCAGCGCGAGGGTGAGCATCAGTGGTGTCAGCATGCCGCCGACGCTAGGAATCCGGCGCCGCGCGGGCGATCGTGCCGCCCGGCCGTCGATGGTTCGGTTTACCCGATGGACACGGGCGTGATCCTTGGCAGGCTGGGAACGTGCGACGCATCTGGGCGGAATTCCGCTATGCCGTCACCGCGCTGCCGATCGCGGTGGCCGGGCTGGTGGGGGTGGGCGTGCTGCTCATCCCCGGTCTGACGCTGGCGGTCGTGCTCGCCGGACTGCCGTTGCTGGCCGCCGCGGCCGATCTGGCGGGATGGTTCGCGGCAGTTGAACGGCGCCGCCAGGCGAGCCTGCTCGGCACCCGGATCGAGACCCCGCCGGGACCGGGCCCCGGAGGATGGCCGGCCGCCCGGCTCAAGCACGGAGCGGGCTGGCGGGCGGTGGCCTTCGCCCTGCTCAAACCCCTCACCGCGCTGCTGTCCTTCTCCGCCGCCCTGCTCTTCTGGGCCGCCGGCGCGGCCGAGCTCGCGTACCCCCTATGGCGGCATATCGGCGGCCTCACCCAGGTGTGGGGCGGATTCCCGCTCAGCGACTGGCCCCGCTCCCTGCTCGCCGCGGGCGCGGGTGTGCTCCTGCTGGCCTGCGCCCCCTGGGCGGTCCGCGGCACGATCGCGCTCGAACGCCTCCTGGCCAGAGCCCTGCTGACCCCGACGGGCGCGGACCGCCTGCGCCACCTCGAACGCACCCGCACCCAGGCCGTCGACGACGCCGCCGCCACCCTGCGCCGGATCGAACGCGACCTGCACGACGGCGCCCAGGCGCGTATGGTCGCCGTCACCATGGACCTGATCACCGCCGGCAAGCTCCTGCGGGACGCCACCCAGCTCGACCAGGCCCGCGAGCTCCTCGACCTGGCCCGCCAGAACGCCGGCGCCGCCGTGGCCGAGCTGCGCGACCTGGCCAAGGGCATCCACCCGCCCGCGCTCGACCACGGCCTGGACACCGCGCTGACCACGCTGGCCACGTCACGGGGCGGCATCCCGGTCGAGGTCAGCGTGACCATGCCGCGGCGCGCCGACCGCGCCACCGAGAGCATCCTGTACTTCTGCGCCGCCGAACTGCTGGCCAACGTCTTCAAGCACAGCCACGCCACCAGCGCCGCGATCGAGGTGCGCGGCGAGCCGTCCGTTCTGGTGCTGCGCGTCCACGACAACGGGTACGGCGGCGCCGCCCCCACACCCGGCGGCGGGCTGGACGGACTGGCCAATCGCCTGCGCCCGGTCGACGGCCGGTTGAGCGTCACCAGCCCGCCGGGCGGGCCCACCACGGCGGTGGTCGAACTGCCGCACCGGCGGTGACCGGGGTGCGCATCGTGATCGCCGAGGACTCGGCCATCATCAGGGCCGGGCTGTCCAGGCTGCTGACGTACCACGGGCACACGGTGGTGGCCGAGGCGGGCAGGGCCGAGGAACTGTGGGCGGCCGTGGCCGAACACCCGCCCGACCTGGCCGTGGTCGACATCCGGATGCCGCCCGGCTACACCGACGAGGGCCTGCGGGCGGCCATCGCGCTCCGCGGAACCCACCCGGGCGTCGGCATCCTGCTGTTCTCGCAGTACGTCGAGACCCGCTACGCCACCGAACTGCTGACCGGCAACCCGGGCGGCGTCGGCTACCTGCTGAAGGACCGGGTCTCGGCGGTCGAGGACTTCCTGGCCGCGCTCGACCGCGTGGCCGCCGGAGGCACCGCACTCGACCCCGAGGTCGTGGCCCAGTTGATGCGGGCCGGGCGGCGCAGGGATCCGCTGGCCGTACTGACCGGGCGCGAACGTGACGTGCTGGCGCTGATGGCGGAGGGCCGCTCGAACACGGCCATCGCGCGGCTGCTGCGGGTGGGCGATCGGGCCGTGGAGAAGCACGTGAGCAACATCTTCACCAAGCTGACCCTGCCACCGGCCCGCGACGACCACCGCCGCGTGCTGGCCGTACTCGCCTTTCTCCAGGCGGACTAGACGAGGTGGATCAGGCCGGGCGGCAGTTCCGGCAGGGGTACGCCGCGCAGCCGCATGCCGTCGCGCAGGAAGCCCAGCCGGTCGGCGGCGTGGCGCGCCTGCTCGGCGTGCTGGTGGGCCGCCTCCTTCCACTCCCGCTGGTTGGGGTCCTGGGCGTCGGCGGCGCGCGTACCCGCTGTGCGTGCGGCACGCGAGCGCGACGTCCACTCCTCGACGGCGCGGTGGTGGTCGCGCAGCAGCCGTAACGCGTCACGCCGCTCTTCGCCCGCCTCGGTGTCGTCGGCGTCGGGGGCCGGAGCGGTACCGTCCAGCCACGCGGCCGCCTCGGTGGCGGGCGCCTCGACGCCGGGCAGGATCTCCACCGGCTCGTCGTGCAGGGGGACGAGGAGCAACATGGGCGGGGTGTCGAGCGCGCGGGCCAGCACCAGCAGCTCCGCCACGGACATGGACGCGCGGCCGCCGGACTCCAGCTTGTTCAGGTTCGTACGTTCGAGCGGATAGCCCAGGGCGGTGCAACGATCGGCGAGCGCCTGCACGGACATGCGGCGGCGCTCGCGGTGGGCGCGGATGTTGCCGGCGACGGTCCGGGTGTAGGCGACCGACCAGTCGTCGGGTGACGCCGGGTGACGCTTCGGCACGCAGCGGCCCCCTGCCTCTGGCGGAAGCGTCCACCCTAGGCGATCTTGGACACCCCGCACAACACGGGTTTACCGCTCCGGGTCAGTCTCTACTCGATGCGCAGGAAGCCGTGGGTGCGGCCCAGCGGCTCGAAGCCCAGCCGGGCGTAGAAGTCGCGGGCCCAGTTGTCGGTTCCGGTGTAGAGGAAGATCAAGGTGGCGCCGGCGGCCTCGGCCAGCATCGACTGCATGAGTGTGCGGGCGTGGCCTTTGCCGCGGTGCCGTTCGGCGGTGTACACGCTCTCGATCTGGGCGATGTCGTCGTGCACGTACAGGTCGGCGCGGGCGGCGACCTCGCCGTCCGGTGCCCGTACGCCGCGGAAGGCCACCGTCGCGGCGCCGCGTACGCGGTCCTGGATGCGCAGGGCCAGCGCCTCGACCTCCTCGTCGCGGGCGCCGGGCAGCGTCTCCCGCCAGTTCGCCCGGAGCACCGAGATCATCTCGTCGAGGCCGAGCTCGTCCGCGGCGGGTACGCCGGCCGGGACCTGGCCGCGGAACACCATCGTGAGGTACGGCGAGTGCTCGTACCCGGCGGCGGTGAAAGCGGGTGCGAAGGCGGCGCCGAGTTCGTCGTCGAGCACGTGGACGTAGCGGTGGCCCAGCCCGGCCAGCGCCTCGTCGGCCGCCGGGACGGCGGCGGCGGGGTCGTCGCCCGCCCAGATGATCAGCTTGTTGTCGTCGTGCGAGGCGGGGAAGCGGTCGTTCAGGACGGCCACGCCACCGGGTACCTCGATCGTCCGCCGCGCCTTGCGGAGGTTGAAGTCCCGCTGGAACCGGTGGACGCGGGCGAGTTCCTCAGACATGACACAGCAGCCTAAGGGCCCAGAGGGGGTCTGGAGGAAAGCTGAAGTCCCGCCCGCCATGCTGCCCGTATGAGTGACTTGGTGATCACGACAGTGGGCCGCAAGACCGGCCGTCTGCGAACGACGACACACGCCTACAGCTCCGACGACGGTCACTTGGTGCTGATAGGCCCAGGTTCGGAAAGGGGACCGCACCTGCCCGGCTGGTACCGGGACCTGGTCGCCCACCCCGAGGCCGACGTCCAGTTGGGCGACAGGAAGCTGCACGTCCGCGCGCACACCGCGCAGGGCGCCGAGCGGCGCAGGTTGTGGAACAAGCTGGTGGCCCGCCAACCGGTCTACCAGCGTTACGCGAACGCGGCCAGGGGCGAGATCCCCGTCGTGGTGCTGGAGGAGACGGCATGACGAAGTTCAGCGAGATCCAGGACGCCTTCGAGGCCTACATCGGCGACATCGTCTACGCCACCATGACGACCGTGGACAAGCGGAACCGGCCAAGGGCCCGGGTGCTGATCCCGATCTGGGAGATGGTGGACGGCGAGCCGCTGGGCTGGCTGGCCACGTACAGGACTCCGGTGAAGGCGGCGCATCTGGCCAACAACCCGCACACCACGTTCTCCTACTGGACCCCGCGCCAGAACGCGGTGAACGTCGACACGGTCGCGGAATGGGTGACGGACGTCGAGGTCAAGCGCCGCGTGTGGGACCTGTACCGCAGGACCAGCCCGCGCGGCGCCGGCTACAACCTGGGCAACTTCTGGACCAGCCCCACCGACCCGAAGCTGCACGTGCTGCGGCTGGAGCCGTGGCGGGTGCAGGTGATCCGCGGTACCGACCTGCGCAGCCAGATCTGGAAGAAAGGCGCGTAGGTCAGCGCAGGCGGGCGACGATCCTGGTCAGGACCTCGGCGAGCTGGGCCAGGTCCTCGCCCGCCTCCTGCTCCAGCCGGGCGCGTTCGCCCTCGACGGCCGTGTCCCACCGCCGCAGGGCCGCCTTGCCGCGGGCCGAGGCGTAGATGAGCACCCGCCGCCGGTCGGCGTCGTCGACCCGCCGGTACACCAGCCCCTGGGACACCAGCTTGTCCACGATCTTGGTGACGGTCGGCGCGGCGAGGATGACGTGCTCGGCCACCTGCGTCATCGGGTGCCCCTGGCCGTCGGCGAGCAGGCCCAGCACGCGCCATTGATCGACCGTGCCGCCGACCGAGGTGAGCGCGGTCGAGATCCGCTGGGTGAACTGGCGCTCGGCGAGCGTGAGCAGGCGTGCTGTCTCCATGTTCACTCCAGATTAACAGTTCACGCGCAAATACTTCGCGGATAAAGTGACCGCGAAAGGGGCGCGCCATGGACACTCTCGCGGTAGCCCTGGTGATCCCGTTGCGGGGCCCGGCCGGCATCTTCGGTCCCTCCTGCGAGTTGTGCGCCAGGCTGGCCGCCGACGAGATCAACGCCAGAAGCGGGCTGCTCGGCCGCGAGCTGGTCTTCCGCGTGGTCGACGGCGGCCGCCCGCCGCGCGAGGTCGCCGGCGAGGTCGACCGGCTGATCACCGCGGGCGAGGTGCAGGCCGTCACGGGCTGGCACATCTCCGCGGTACGGCAGGCCGTTGCCCCCCGGATAGCCGGGCGCGTGCCGTACCTCTACACCCCGCTCTACGAGGGCGGCGAGCACACCCCGTGGGTCTTCCTGACCGGCGAGACGCCGGGGCGGCAGCTGCGCCCGGCGCTGCGCTGGATGGCCGAGGAGCTCGGTGTCCGGCGCTGGACGGTGGTCGGCGACGACTACGTGTGGCCGAGGGAGTCGGCCAGGGCCGCCCGCCGCTATGTCAGGCAGGCGCGGGGCCAGATCGTGGACGAGATCTACGTGCGCCTGGGCACCGAGGACTTCGGCGGCGCGCTCGGCCGGATCGCCCGGGGGCGCGGCGAGGGTGTGCTCATGCTGCTCGTCGGCCAGGACGCGGTGGCCTTCAACCGGGCCTTCGCCGCTGCCGGGCTCGACCGCGACCACGTGCGCTTCAGCCCGCTGATGGACGAGAACATGCTGATGGCGACCGGCGCGGCCAGCACGCGCGGGCTGTACTCGGCGGCGGGATTCTTCGAGGGCCTGGGGACCGCGGGCAGCCTCGACCTCGGCGGGCGCTACCACGCCAGGTTCGGGCCCGACGCGCCGGTGCTCAACAGCATGGGGGAGTCCTGCTTCGAGGGCGTGCTGCTGCTGGGTGAACTGCTCAACCGGGCGGGGGAGCTGGACCTGCGCAGCATCGGGCGGATCGCCGAGGGACTGGTGTACGAGGGCCCGCGGGGCACGATGCGGATGCGCGGGCGGCATCTGGAGCAGGCGGTGTTCCTCGCGGAGGCCGAAGGCATGGACTTCCGCGTGCTGCAGCAACTCTGAGGTCTTGACAATACTTCCCAGAATAATAGTTTCTGTGTGAAGTATCTGGGCGGAGGAGTGACCATGGCTGTCTACGAGTACACGTGCCGGACCTGCGGGCCCTTCGACGCCCGGCACCCGATCGGGCAGGCGCCCGAGCAGGCCGCCTGCGAAGGATGCGGCGCCGCCGCGGCCCGGCGGTTCTCGCCGCCGGCCGTACGCCAGATCACGCCGGGGCTGCGGCGGGCCCTGGACGCGCAGGAGGCCAGCGCGCACGAGCCCCGAGTCGTCAGGAGGTGACGGCGATGGCCAGCGTGGGCCTGCTGTACGTCGGCGCGGTGCTGTTCGTCAACGCGATGATGCTGCTCGGCAAGGTCGAGGAGAAGGCCGCGGCGATCCTCAACCTGTTCGTCGGCGCGCTGCAGGTCGTGACGCCCACGGTGATCATCATGACCGCGGGCGGGGACCTGCCCACGATCATGGGCGCCTCCGGCATCTACCTGTTCGGATTCACCTATCTCTACGTGGGCATCGGCCTGCTGGCCGGGCTCTCCAGCACGGGCGTGGGGTGGTTCTCCCTGTTCGTGGCGATCTCCGCGCTCGTCTACGCCGCCCACAACGCCTTCGTCGTGGGCGACTACCCCTTCGCGGTCATCTGGGTGCTGTGGTCGTTCCTGTGGCTGCTCTTCTTCCTCGTGCTCGGCCTCGGGCGCGCGGAGCTCACCCGCTACACCGGCTGGGTGACGCTCGTCGAGGCCTGGCTGACCGCGGTCATCCCCGCCTTCCTCCTGCTCACCGGCCGCTACACCCCCTCGGCCACCCTCGCGCTCATCCTGGCGGGCGTCTGCGTCGTCGCCTTCGGCGGCCTGTGGATGTACGCCCGCGTCCCCAAAGAACGGGAGCCGTCCCATGCCTGACGTCGTCTTCTCCGTCGACCAGTCCCGATCCATGCGCGACCAGGCCGCGCCGGGACACAACCGCTGGCACCCCGACATCCCCGCTGTCGCCACCGTCCCGCCCGACACCTCGATCCGCATCGAATGCCGCGAATGGACCGACGGCCAGATCCTCAATAGCGACACCGCCAAGGACGTACGCGACGTCGACCTGTCGGTGGCGCACATGCTCAGCGGACCCGTGGCGGTCGAGGGCGCCGAACCCGGCGACCTGCTCGTCGTCGACATCCTCGACCTCGGTCCCGTCCCCCAGACCCGCGGCGAGGCGCCCGGCGAAGGCTGGGGCTACACGGGCATCTTCGCCAAGGAGAACGGCGGCGGCTTCCTGACCGAGGAGTACCCCCAGGCCTGCAAGGCCGTCTGGGACTTCCGCGGCCAGGTCGCCACCTCCCGCCACCTGCCCGGCGTGCGCTTCACCGGCATCACCCACCCCGGCCTGTTCGGCACCGCGCCCTCGCACGACCTGCTCGCCAAGTGGAACGAGCGCGAGCGCGCCCTCATCGCCACCGACCCCGGCCGGGTGCCCCCGCTCGCGCTGCCCCCGCTGGAGCAGGGGGTCCTGGCCGGCACCCTCGACGGCGCCGACCTCGAACGCGTCGGCAGGGAGGGCGCCCGCACCGTCCCCGCCCGCGAGAACGGCGGCAACCACGACATCAAGAACTTCTCCCGCGGCTCGCGCGTCCTCTACCCCGTGCACGTGCCCAGCGCCAAGCTCTCCGGCGGCGACCTGCACTTCAGCCAGGGCGACGGCGAGATCACCTTCTGCGGCGCCATCGAGATGGGCGGCTTCATCGACATGCACGTCGATCTCATCAAGGACGGCATGAGCAAGTACGCCGTCTCCACCAACCCGATCTTCATGCCGGGCAACGTCGAGCCGCGCTACACCGAGTTTCTGTCGTTCATCGGCATCTCCGTCGACCACAAGACCAACGAGAACCACTACAACGACGCCACCCTGGCCTACCGCAACGCCTGCCTGAACGCCGTGGAGTACCTCAAGCAGTTCGGCTACAGCGGCGAGCAGGCCTACCTGATCCTCGGCTCGGCGCCCATCGAGGGACGGGTGAGCGGCGTGGTCGACATCCCCAACGCGTGCTGCTCGCTCTACCTGCCGACCGCCATCTTCGACTTCGACATCAAGCCCACCGCCGAAGGCCCCCGCAGGGCCGACCGCGGCCGCTGCGCGGTGGCCCTGTAGATCCCGGCTACTCCTTGTCGTCCGGCTTGTCCTTCGGGGCGTTCCTGCGCTGCTCCTCGGCGCGCTCGCGCAGGCGGCGCAGGAACTCCTCGTCGTCGTCCGGGCTGGTCGCCTTCGCGTGGCCCGCCACGCGCGGCGGCGCCTGACCTTGCGGACGGCCCGCCACCAGCCAGAAAAGCGAGCCGATCAGCGGGAACAGCAGGACGATGATCACCCAGAGGATCTTGGGAAGGTTGCGCGCGGCCTCGTCGGGCGTGGTGATCGCGTCGAAGAGGCAGTAGATCCACAGCACCAGCGTGGCCAGCCCCATGGCTTGGTAGAGGTACAGCACGGGCGGAAGGTAACAGACGCGCCGACCCCTGTACAGCCACGGGAGTACGGCACCGGCCGCCCGCTGCGTCCGGTGCGGTAGGAGATCACCGGTCCTGTGGACGATGTCCCGGCGGCCGTCCGGAGAGAAGGTGGGAGGCATGACTTCTCACGCGTTCAGATTCGGAACCGTCGGGGGCTTCGCCGCGACGGGCGAGGCGTGGACCGGGCTGGCCCGGCGCGCCGAGGAGCTCGGATACTCCACGTTGCTGATCCCGGACACGCTCAACACCCTCTCCCCGTTCACGGCCGCCGCCGCTGCCGCCGCCGTGACCAGCAGGCTTCGGGTCGGCACGTACGTGGCGGCGGCGCCGTACCGGACTCCGGCGGTGGTGGCGCGTGAGGTGAGCACGCTGCAGGCGCTGAGCGGCGGGCGTTTCGAGCTCGGCATCGGCGCCGGGCGGCCCGGCGCCGAGCAGGAGGCGGCGGCGCTCGGCGTGCGGTTCGGCACGCCGTCCGAGCGGGTGGAACGGGTCGAGGAGACCCTCGACGCGGTGAAGGACGTCCCGGTGCTGATCGCGGCGGCGAGCACCCGGCTGCTGCGCCTGGCCGCCGAGCGGGCCGACACGGTGGCGCTCGGGCTGCCCGCGACCGCCACCGAGGACGATCTCGCCGCCAAGCTCGACGAGCTCTACGAACTGGCCGGCGACCGCTTCAACCGGCTGGAGATCAACACCAACCTGGCCGCCGTCGGCGACGAACTGCCCGGCTGGCTGTCCCAGCAGCTCGGCGCGGACCCGCGCGAGATCGTGGCCAGGGGCGGCTACGGCATCATGACCGGCTCCACCGACCAGATCGCCGACACGCTCCGCAGTCGCCGCGACCGCCTCGGCATCTCCTACGTCTCGGTCAGCGCCCAGTTCATGGAGAAGTTCGCCCCGGTCGTGGAACGGCTCGCCGGTACCTGACAGAAGGTGACAGGCATTCCTGCCACGCTGGGCTCCATGACAGCGAAAGGCACCTTCGACCTCGCGGACTGGACCCCTCAGCCGCCCTACGACGACCGCGACGGAGTCTCGCTCGGCGTCGTCACCCTGACCAAGACCTTCCACGGCGACCTGACCGGCACCAGCCTGGTCACGATGCTGATGGTGAGCACCCCGGTGGAGGAGTCGAAGGCGTACGTGGCGCTGGAGCGCGTCGACGCCACCCTGGACGGCCGCACCGGCGCCTTCACCGTCGCGCACTCGGCCGTCAGCGAGCCGGCCGGCCAGTCGCTGCGCGTCACGATCGTGCCCGACTCCGGCGTCGGCGGCCTGGCCGGAATCAGGGGCGAGATGGACATCCTCATCGCACCCGACGGCGCGCACTCCTACGTCCTCGACTACACCCTCTGAGCCAGCGCCACCACGGCGGCGATGAGCTCCGGGCCGTCGAGCAGGGTGCGGTCGTTGTGGTCGGCGTCCCGGACCTCGACCAGGGTCGCTCCCGGCGGGGCGGCGGCCCGGCTCAGGCCGGGCGGGATGATCGTGTCGCGGGAGCCGTACACGATGGTGACGGGGGTCCGCACCGTGGCGAGCTGCTCCTTCAGCGGGAAGCGGTCGCGCAGGAGCGGGCGTACCGGCAGGAAGGGGTAGGCGTGCTGACCGGCGTCGGCCAGGCTGGTGAAGGGGGAGCGCAGCAGCAGGCCGTCCGGCGGGACCTCGGTGGCCAGGCGCGTGGCGACGGCGGCGCCCAGACTCTCGCCGTAGTAGAGGACCTTCCCTGACAACGTCGCGCGGGCCGCCTTCGCGTCGAGCGCCAGCCCGTCCTCCGTGGGCGAGCCGGCGTTGCCGCCGTAGCCCCGATAGTCCATCAGGAGTACGGCGAAGCCCTCCCGCGCCAGCGCGGCGGCCAGCGGCGCGCGATGCAGGCGGTTTCCCGCGTTGCCGCCCATCACCATGACGGTGACGCCCCGGTCGCCGGGCAGATACCAGGCGCCGAGCTTCAGCCCGTCGGCGGTGGTGAACGTGACGTCGCGGGCACCGGGCAGGACCGTGGCGGCCGGTGGCACGGGAGCGGCGTCGGGCAGGTAGATGAGCCGCCGCTGGAACACCCAGAGCAACCCCAGCAGCAGCACGACCACGGCCAGCAGAGCCAGCACGGCCTTGATCACGCCAGTACCGTTCGAGCCATGGCTCCGATGATGTCCGGGCCGCCGATGATGTAGCAAGGACCCATGAGCCATTGGGCGTGGGGCGCAGAGCCGGATCTGGACGAGCTGCGGGGCATCGCCCGCATGATCAGCGGAAGCGATGACTTCGAGGAACCCGTCCCCTTCGACCGGGTACGGCTGCCGCCGCCACGGCTGGCCGTACCGGAGGCGTGGAAGGAGTTCGCCACCGCCGAGGCGCGCGCCCGCGCGGGCCGCACCTACGGCCAGGCCTACCGCGACCTCATCCGCGCCTACCGGGGCGACTTCGCCCGCGCGCCCGACCTGGTGGCGCTGCCCCGCACCGAGACCGAGGTCGAGCAGGTGCTGGAGTGGGCCACCGCGCGGCAGGTGGCGGTGGTGCCGCGCGGCGGCGGCACGAGCGTGGTCGGCGGCGTCGAGGCGCGCTTCGACGGGCCGGCGATCTGTCTTGACCTGACCCGGATGGACCGGGTCGTGGAGGTGGACCAGATCTCGCGCGCGGCGCTCGTGCAGGCCGGGGCGAGCGGGCCGACGCTCAACGCCCAGCTGCCCGACGGCCTGCAACTGCGCTTCTTCCCGCAGTCGTATGAGTTCTCGACGCTGGGCGGCTGGATCGCGACGCGGGCCGGCGGCCACTACGCGAGCCTGCACACCCACATCGACGACCTGGTCGAGTCGGTGCGCGCGATCACCCCGGCCGGGGTGTGGGAGTCGCGCAGGCTTCCCGGCTCGGGCGCGGGCCCCTCGCCCGACCGGATGCTGCTGGGATCCGAGGGCGCGCTCGGCGTGATCACCCGGGCGTGGGTGCGGCTGCAGCGCCGGCCCGCGCACAAACTGTCGGCGTCGGTCCGTTTCACCTCGTGGGAGCGGGCGGTCGAGGCGGTGCGCGAGCTGTCGCAGTCGGGGCTGCACCCGTCGAACTGCCGCCTGCTCGACGCCGCCGAGGCTCAGCTCGCGGCGGGCGGCGACGGCGAGCACGCGGTGCTCATCCTCGGCTTCGAGTCGGCCGACCACCCCGTGGACGCGGCCATGGCCAGGGCGCTGGAGATCGCCGGTGGCGAGACCGGCGGCGTACGCCAGGACAAGGAGTGGAAGGGCACCTTCACCCGGATGCCCTACTTCCGCAACGCCTTTCCCGGCATGGGCAGGGTGGTGGAGACGTTCGAGACCGCGGTCACCTGGGACCGGTTCCCGGCCCTGCACGAGGCGGTCATGGGCGCGGTGGACGCGACCTGCCGCTTCGCGTTCGTCTATCCGGACGGGCCGGCGCCCTACTACACGGTCTCCCTGCCCGCCGAGCGCGGCGCGGAGGTCGCGCAGTGGGACGCGCTCAAGGCCCGGGTCTCGCGCATCCTGCTCGACCACGGCGCCACCATCACCCACCACCACGCGGTCGGCCGCGACCACCGCCCCTTCTACGACGAGCAGCGGCCCGAGCCGTTCGCGCTGGCGCTGCGCGCGGCCAAGGACGCGCTGGATCCGGCGGGCGTCCTCAACCCCGGCGTGCTGGTCTGAGGTCCCTTTTGGCTGATCGCAGGCTTTAAACCGGTTGCCCGTCGCAAGGTGGCGTGACACCGTCGGAAGACGATGATCTCCTGGAACGAGGCGGGACACGAGCGGCGGGCAGCCTGGCGTTCGGCGGCGGGAGCACCCGAGCCCACACACGTCGAGCTCGCCGACGACGCCACCAAGGCCGACACCGCGCACCGCCTGGCCGCCGAGGGCACCGCGCTGCTGTGGACGGGCGACTACCACAACGCCCGGCAACTGCTCAGGGCGATGGACCGGCGCTGTCCCCGGCCCAGGCCGGGCAGCGGGTTCCACCGGCAGCGCCAGGCCCAGTCGCAGCGGGCCAGGATTCTGGGGATGCTGCTGGTGCCGTACACGGGAGAGCATGAGATCGCGCTGCGGCGCGCGCCCGACGTGCGCGAGGCCTGCGCCGAGGTCTACGGTCCGGCCGACGGCGCGGCGGTCGGGCCGCTGCGCGAGCTGCTGGGCGTGATCGGGGCGCACGAATGGCGGGCCAAGGGCGTCGAGGTCCCGGCGCTGGGCGAGCGCATCCACCCGCATTATGGGGTGTTCTCCCCGGTCAGGGGCGAATATGTCGACCTGGTCGCCCAGGCGCGGCTGCCCGACGCCGAGGTGGCCTTCGACGTCGGCACCGGCACCGGCGTGCTGGCCGCGGTGCTGGCCAGGCGGGGCGTACGCCGCGTGATCGCCACCGACCTCGATCCCGCCGCCCTGGAGTGCGCCCGCGACAACATGGAACGGCTGGGCCTGTCCGGCCGGGTCCTGGTCGAACAGGCCGATCTGTTCCCGGCGGGACGGGCGCCGCTGGTGGTGTGCAACCCGCCGTGGATCCCGGCCACGCCCATGTCCCCGCTCGACCACGCCGTCTACGACCCGGACAGCCGCATGCTGCGCGGCTTCCTGAACGGGCTGCGCGATCACCTGTCACCCGGCGGTGAGGCGTGGCTGATCCTGTCCGACCTGGCCGAACATCTTGAGCTGCGCTCCCGGCAGGAGTTGCTCGACTGGTTCGAGGAGACCGGGCTGGAAGTCGCCGGTCAGCTCCAGACCTCGCCGAGACACGGGCGGGCGGCCAAGAGCGACGACCCGCTGCACCGGGCGCGCGCCGCCGAGGTCACCTCGCTGTGGCGGCTGACCCTCACACGCTGAACGCGCGCCGGTAGGCCGACGGCGAGGTACGCATCGCGCGGGTGAAATGGTGGCGGAAGGTGACCGGGCTCTCGAACCCGACCGCCGCGCCGATCGCCTCCACCGGCGCGGTCGTGGACTCCAGCATGGTCAGGCTGGCCGCCACCCGCTGGGAGATCACCCAGCGCAGCGGGCTGGTGCCGGTCTGCCGCTTGAAATGGCGGATGAACGAGCGCTGCGACATGTGCGCCCGCATCGCCAGCTCGCGCACCGTGATCTGCTCGGCGAGATGGTCGAGCGCCCACGCCATCGCCCTGGCCACGCCGTCGTCCTCGCCGGCGGGCGTCACCGCGGCCTCGATGAACTGCGCCTGCCCGCCCTCCCGGTGCGGCGGCACCACGAGGCGCCGGGCCACGGTGTTGGCGGTGCTCGCGCCGTGGTCCCTGCGGACGAGATGGATGAGCAGGTCCAGCCCGGCGGCGCTGCCGGCGCTGGTCAGCACGTCGCCGTCGTCGACGTAGAGCACCTCGGGGTTGACCCGGATCTCCGGGTGACGCCGCTGGAGCAGATCGGCGTACTTCCAGTGGGTGGCCGCGTCCCGGCCGTCGAGCAGTCCGGCGGCGGCCAGGGTGAAGGCGCCGGAGCAGATGGAGACCACGCGGGCGCCGCGGGCGTGCGCCTCGCGGACCGCCCCGACGAGCGCCGGGGAGACCGGCCCGGTGAGGTCGGTGCCGGGGATGATGACCGTGTCGGCCGAGGTGAGCACGTCGAGGCCGTGCTCGGCGCGCATCGTGAACCCGCCGACCACACGTAGCGGGCCGTCGGTCTCGGCGCAGACCTTCAGGTCGTACCAGGGGACGTCGAGCTCGGGGCGGGGCAGGCCGAAGATCTCGACCACGCAGCCGAGCTCGAAGGGCGCCATCCCGTCGTAGGCGAGCACGGCGACGGTGTGCGGCCTGAACGGCATCATGGCCGGATAGTACCTACGGCCGGTACACCGTGACGCGTTCGAGCGCCTCGGGGCGTTTGCCCGGGTAGAGGCCAGTCAGCAGCGTGCTCACCGTGTAGAGGTTCCAGGCGGTGGCCGGTTTCCCCACCACCGGGCCGGCGAACAGCGCGCGTACCTCGTCCGGATTCACGATCGTCTCCAGCGCGTCGAGACTGCCCAGCACCTGCTCGCGCAGCACATCGGTGAGCGCGGGACCCGGGCTGGTACGCCAGCTCCACCCGCCGCCCGTCCTGGCCGCCGGCAGGTGCGGCGGCGGCACGTGCGACCACGGCCATCGCCCGGTCCGCCCGTCGACGAACCGCCACGGCTTCCCCTCGATCGGGATCTTCCGCAGCTTCGGGGCGAAGCGCAGGATGAGGGAGTAGATCGGCTCCTCCGACAGGCTCCAGCGCTGGTCCAGGCTCAGTGCGGCGCGTACCACCCGGTTGTCCAGGTAGGGCCGCACCGAGTCGCCGCGCCGCAGCGCGCCCGCGCGGGCGCTGGCCTGCCAGCGGCCCACCCGGTACGACAGGTAGACGTGGTGCAGCGCCTCCAGCTTGTCCGGGCGCTCCTGCCACGGCCTGGCCTGTTCGCGCGCGTGCTCGTTGGCCGCCGCGGTGAACAGCTTCTCGTCCTTGAGGAACGTGGCGCCGATCCGCCTGAGCAGCGCTCTGTCGCTCAGATCCGTCTGCAGCAGGTTGAGGCTCCCGGCGCGCAGCGTCTCGCCGCCCTGCCCGGACATGGTCGGCGTGGCCGAGTACGGCAGATAGCCCACGATCGACTCGTAGGCCGAGGTCATGCCCTCACAGGTACGCAGCGTCTCCCAGGCGCGCGCCAGTGGGTGCTCCACCAGCATCGCGTCGCGGTCCTCCGTCTGCGGCGGCGCGATGACCGTGTGCTCCAGCTTCAGCTCGGCCGCGATCCGCCGGGCGAGGATCACGTCCGGATGGGTGTCCAAACCGTTCGTCGTCACCCGGAACGGCACCTTCGCCGCGTGTAGCAGCGCCGCGAGGATGCGGGTGTCGCGCCCGCCGGTCAGCGCCAGGTTCACCGGCTCGGCCGCCGACCGCAGCGGCGCCACCGTCGCCAGCAGCGCCGCCGCCAGCTCGTCGAGCGCCGCACGCTTCTCCCGCCGCGTCGTGGGCGCGGGCGCCGCCCGCGGCAACTCTTCCCTGGTGACGGTACGGCTGCCGCCGCGCACGTCGAGCCGGGAGTTCGGCGGCAGCGCCAGCACGCCCAGGTACGGAGTCTCGTCCGACAGGAAGTAGCCGGATCTGACCATCGTCTGCAGCGCCATCACGTCGAACGACAGGCGTTCGTCGCGCTGGGCGATCAGGTGTGCGAGCAGGGCGCGGCTGGCCGCGATGTGCAGGTCGGCGGTCTCGGCGTAGAAGACGGGGCAGATCCGGTTGGCGGCGGTGGTGGCGGTCAGCATCCGGTCGCTCGCGGTCCACGCCGAGTAGCAGCCGCCGACGGACGGGTCGGGCAGGCGGGTGACGTCGGCCGGGTCGGCCAGGTGGCCGTTGACTCCCGTGACCTTTTCGTCGCCGGGGTGGAGGAGGGGTGGGTGGCGGGTGTCGTCGGGTTCGTTGGACCAGGCGAACAGGGAGACGCCCGCGCCGTGCCATTCCTGGCCGCGGATGACGTCGGGGGGCACGGGGAAGGCCGTTTCGATAGCGGACCTGGCCCGGTCGAGGATACGGGGATCTATCGCCTGGCCTTTCGCGGCCAGTCCCAAATAGACGCGCACGGCATCCATGCCTACCGGATGGCCCTGGCCTGGCACAACGGTCACGGTTCGAAAACACCGATCACATGGTGAACACGGTTTGTGCTCGCTTGCGTCACCGGCCCGGCCGGCGGTTATGCGGGTCCGTCATAGGGCGTGGAGGTGGTTATCCATGAAATTTCGTCCTTTAGCGGTAGGTGTCGGGTTGGTGGGGGTGCTGCTGCTGGCCGCGTGCGGCGGGCCCGGCGGCGGCTCCTCCGTATCCGAGGCCAAGGCGCCCGCACACGTCGCGCCCAGGCAGAACTCGTCCCCCGACCAGCCCCGGCCGGCGGCCACCCGGACCGACTCGGACACGACCACGGCCCAGGTCTCCACGTTCGCGCTGGATGTGGACACCGCTTCCTACGGGTACGCCCGCCGTACCCTCTCGGAAGGACGCTGGCCCGAAGCGGGCCAGATCCGTCCCGAGGAGTTCGTGAACTCCTTCCGCCAGGACTACGCGCAGCCCGCCGACAACGGCTTCACCGTGCACGTCGACGGCGCCCGCATGGGCGAGGGCGACAACGCGGTCGTCCGCGTCGGGCTGCAGACGCGCACCTCGGAGGCGGCGGCCCGCCGTCCCGCCAACCTCACCTTCGTCGTCGACGTCTCCGGCTCCATGGCCGAGCCCGGCCGCCTCGACCTCGTGCGCAAGTCGCTGCACACGCTGCTCGACCAGCTCGCGCCCGGCGACCAGGTGTCCATCGTGGCCTTCAGCGACCAGGGCATGTTGCTGGCGTCCATGACCCCGCTCGTCTCCCGCGCCGAACTGCACACGGCCGTCGACTCCCTGGCCATCGGCGGCGGCACCAACCTGGAGTCCGGCCTGCGCCTCGGCTACGACGAGGCCGCCAAGGCCTTCCGCTCCGCCGCCACGAACCGGGTCATCCTGCTGTCCGACGGCCTGGCCAACCAGGGCGACACCCAGTGGCGGTCGCTGCTGGACAAGGTCAAGGAGCAGGCGGGCAAGCAGATCACGCTGCTGACCGTCGGCGTCGGGCGGGAATACGGCGACGAGCTCATGGAGCAGCTCGCCGACAACGCCGACGGCGCGGCCGTCTACATGAGCACAGAGGAGGACGCCGCCAAGATCTTCGGCAACCAGCTCACCACCACCATCGAACTGCGCGCCCGCGACGCCAAGGCCCAGGTCGCCTTCAACCCGCGCGCGGTGGAGTCCTACCAGCTCATCGGGTACGACAACCGGGCGCTGGCGGCCGAGGAGTTCCGCGACGACACCAAGGACGGCGGCGAGATCGGACCCGGGCACTCGGTGACCGCCTTGTACTCGGTCAAGCTCAAGCCTGGGGGCAGCGGTCAGCTCGCCGCGGCTACGGTGCGCTGGCAGGACCCCGACACGCGCAATCCGGCCGAGGCCAGTAAGAGCGTGGACGTCGGTGACCTGAGCGGTGACCTCTGGGGCAAGGCGCCGGTGCGGCTTCAGGTGGATGTGGTGGCGGCGGCCTTCGCGATGTACATGCGGGACCGGGAGGCTTTCGGCCTGGACCTCAGGACGCTGGGGCAGCACGCGGGGCGGTTGTCGGCGGCGGCGGAGGACCCGATGGTCACCGAGCTGTCATCCTTGATCGGCAAGGCCGCGGAGGTGGCCTGAGCGTTTGCTGGGGGCCTTAACCGGGGGCGCTTTATCCGGGGCGGCCGAAGATCGGGATCTCTGGGTCGCGGCCGTAGTAGAAGTTGTACAGGGCCTGCGCGAACTCGTCCTTCGACAGTCGGCCGTCGCGGTTGCCGTCCAGCCGCTCGAAGGCCTCTCTGGCGGTACGGCCGGCGACGTCGTAGGCCGCGAACAGGCGTAGATACTCGGCCCGGGTCAGCTGCTCGTCGCCGTCGGTGTCCAGGGCGTCCCACAGGGCGTCGCCGATGGGCCAGACGATCCGGGCCACGAAGGTCATGCGGCCGGAGGTGGGGCGCATCGCGTGCCGTACATAGGAAGCGCGGCTGATGCGCCCCTGGTCGTCGGTCCCGATGAGTTCGACGGCGTGCTGCCAGGCCTGGCGGTAGGCGGAGACGACGGCGTCGCGTTGCTCGGACGGCTCGGGAACGCTGAGCCGATCACAGACCGCGACGCCGACGAGCATCATGTCGTGCTCGTCGAGGAACCCGTCATGGCCCATATCACTACTGTCGAATGCATACCCCGCGTTACGCGCGTGAGGATCCATGGCCGCCCCGCCCCACCCCGGTAAATGACTCAGGACTAATGGTTCTCACCTGCATCAATACCTGTCAACCGAGTCGTCAACATTCCCTGACCAACGCTGGGATATACCGGCATCATCCCGGCATAAAGCCACTTCGCTACCGGGAGCATTCGCGGATAGCAGAACAACGACGACCCCGTCTCCAAAATCGCCGGAGTATCCAGCATGAGCGGCAATTCCGACAAAAGGAACGGAATGGCCTCGCGGACCTGATCGGCGGTGGGCCGGGAGGTTCCGAGCACAGGCTCCAGCGCGGCGTCACAGAGCTCACGGAAGACGGAATCGCACAGGTAGAGCTCGTCCAGGCGGCTCCGGAGCCCGGTGTAGGCGGGCCGGTCGTGGAGGTCGGTCCAGGAGTAGACGCCGACGTCGGGCGCTTCGAGGGCGGAAAGCGCGTGGAGCACGCGGTTGCGCGTGTTGTTGATCGCCGCACGGGCCTTCTTGTTGGCCTTGTGCGGCGGCAGATCCCCCCGGGCCGCGAGCGTCCCGGCCAGCTCGATCCCCGGCACGAGCACATCGACCCGCTTGAAGTACCCCCGGGCCCAGTGAAGCAGCCCGGTAATTGCCCCAAGACTGAAATATCCATTCATAGCGCTAATTCCGAGCAGCGCATGCTCCCGCCCGGCGAAGATACGCGCACACCGCGCCGTCAAAGGCACAGCCTCCACAGTCGTCACGTTACGCACGGTAGCAAGACGGTGACGCATGCTAATCCCGAACTCGGGGAGTCTGGGAGTCGGATACACTGATGCGGTGCCGTGATGCGGCATGGGGCTATAGCGCAGCTGGTAGCGCACCTCCATGGCATGGAGGGGGTCAGGGGTTCGAATCCCCTTAGCTCCACAGGCATGGTCTTTCACATTGGCGCGCTTCGCGCGTTTGGGGTTCCAGGCGTTTCTCCGGTCGAGCTGAAGCTCGACCCCTGGAGGGCCTCCCTCCGGTCGGGCGCTCTTCCTGGCCAAGGGCATGGTGCTTCGCGCGTTCTTCTGGGGTCCCACCCGTTGCCCGGCTGGGTGGTTGGGCGGTTGGATCCCGCCCTGGACAATGGTCCTCGCTTCGCTCGGGCGTTTTGATCGTGCGCGCCTTCGGCGCGCGGCTGGCGCGGTGCTTTCCCCGGCGCCGAGGGTGTGGTGCTGGGATCGGCGGCTGTTCGGTGGTGGGATGCCACGCGTAGACGGCACGATGGCGCTTGCCGTACTCGGCAACGTCGTCCACGCTGATCCCGCGCCGCTGCCGGATGGCGGTGAGCACAGCGGTGACGTACTCCGCGGTCTGCACGGGGCCGGGCACCATGACGGATGAGTAGATCCGGAAGCGCTTCGTGTTCTCGTACAGCTCGCGGACGGCGGCGTTCAGGTGCTTGAGCCCGGAGCGCTCGGCCCGCCGCCAGTCCAGCCACATCAGCTCGACCGCGCGCAGCGCGGCGATCAGCTCGGCCTCGTGCCCGGCGACGTCGCAGACCCGCACCCAGACCTTGATGTCGGCCTCGGATGGGGCCTGCTTGGTGTGCTCGATGCGTGAGGTCTTGGCCTCGTGCCAACCGGCGGCGGCCAGCGCGCGGGCCGTCAACCCGGCATCGAGCCGGATCTGCCGCAACTGGTCGGCGAGAGCCTTGCGTGCGCTCTGCGCGCTGGACGATGGGCTGGACATGGCGCGGGTGCGACGACGTCAGGCGGGCCGGTATTCCTCGTGCGGTGTGCCCAGCTCCCACACCGCCTCGAACGTGGCTGTGCACGCCTGCGCGACCGCCCGATCACGGCTGACCTCGTCCGCCAGGTAGCGGCCGTCACCGGCGAAGTGGCTGAAACGCACCGCCTGGCCGTCCACCACCCAGAAGTCGGCCAGTGGCACCAGGAAGGCGGGGGCCTGACGGCGGGGTAGCCAGCACACCTGCTCGCCGCCCGCCAGGTTCAGCTCGGCCGTCAGGTCGTACTCGTAGCGGACGAAGTTGGTGATCGGCTCGGAGACGATCCGCGCCCGGCGGATCTCCACGCCCCGGCCGGTGGCGGCCTTGACGACGTCGAACCAGTCGCCCCAGCTGCCCGCACGTCGATCGTCCTGCCCGCCACCCAGTCGGCGAACACGGGCCCGTCCGGGGTGTACTCGTCGCGTCTCCAGGTGGATGGCCGTGGGCCGCGCGGCGGCGATCATGTCAACGATCGTCGTCTGGTCCTGCTCCGGGTGCTGTGCCGTCACTGGCTGCCTCCAACAGGATGTGCCGCATGCGCGCCGGTATCCGGATGATGCGCTCGTGGTCCAGGATTGGGCTGCGGGCGGCGATCTGCTCCCGCTCGGCGGGGTCGGTTACTTCCCAGCCCTGCAGCACGATCGAGCCGTCTATCTCGTCCACCCAGACACTCGGGCAGTTTCCGCCCGGGGTATCGGGGTCGATGCCAACGAACCGTAGCGTCATGTTGGCCGCCGCTGTCGGGGAATTGCGGCTGCTTGCGCGCAGTATTCGACACTGATTCGCGGAGCTGCACCGGTCAAGAGCCAGAATCTGCCGGATGGCATATCACGCGCCCACCGGGCTTCGACCCAGTCGACTACCGCGCCCGCTCACTGGTGGAAGGCGGCATCAACCGGCTCGAACGCCATAGCCCTACCGTCACTCGCTTCGACAAACTCGCCATGCGCTACGAGGCGACCATCCATATGCGATGACCAATGCCGAGGTCTGCGGTGTCGTCCGTTCCGAATCGGCGAACCGGCGCCGAACCCGTTGGTGCCCGCACGCCGATACGGCGTGGCTTCGGAGCCCATAGCCGTGGTGTCCGACTGGCACGCACGTGCTGTGTACCAGACGGAACTGATCGTGCCAGTCGAAAAGTACGTCACCGTGGCGGTGATCGCTTGCTCAGCTATTCCTGATCATGCGGTCGCAGCCGAGGGCGAGCAGGCAGAACATGTCGAACTGATGAAGGTCGAGCCTGTCCATGCGTTTGATGGCCTCGATGCCTGAGCGGGCCGTGTTGACGTGACCGAGGGTGCCTAGGCGGGTTACGTCGAAAGCGGGGTCGTAGTCCGCACCGTGCCTGGCTTCCTGAAGCTCGTTGAACGCACTCGCCAGCACTTCCAGATCTGTAGGCACGCCCTGGGTCAGGGGGTCGATCAGAAGGAGCCGGACAGGACCCGGTGGAGTACGTCCGGCCGCGATGTCCTCCACCCATCGGGCTGCCTTCTTGAAGTTGCCGTGGGCGTACCATCGGCCGATGGCCTGCTGGTGCTCGATCGGCCCGTTCCTGGCTGCACGCCTCGCGCCATGCTGCACAAGCTCGTGAAAGAGCGCGTAGTAGGCCGTTGAGATGGCACGCCTCAGGTAGGCGGTCCGAGGGCGGCCGCGCCCTGCGGTACGGCCTGCGAGGGTGTCTGCCAGGTGGAGATAGTCGTCCGCTTTGAAGTCTCGCCTCACTGCCCGTCCCGTTGGTCCCGCGATAGGGCCTGGTCAATGACACCCGTGTTGTTGTCTTCCAGTGCTTCGTCCACGTCTTCCCGGGCCTGGAATTCTTCTGGAGTGAACAGCGTGACGTAGACGTGCTCATCGATTTGACGTTGAGCGGCGAGCTTGTTCACTTCTCTGCGCAGGGCGTGGGTGAACTCGGCCGGCCATCCGTTCTCGTCGGGCGTGTCCACGATGATGACGGCCTTCAACGCAGCCTCACCATCGGCGTCAAGATACGGCTCAACGGAAGCATCCTGGATGTGCGGCGCGTTGGGTATGTGCATGCTCCGGATCGCGCTGGCCAGTTCGTTCAAGACCTCACCCCGCCGATTCATGCTCATGACGACCATCTTCGCACCTGTTGGCTTGATCGGACGGCAGGCAAGAGCCACAGCGCCAGTGCGCCTCTCCTGTGGCCGAGACGCCACTCAACGTAGCGTCGCGGGTGGCTCCGAGCTGCGAAACAGCACAACCTTTAGTCGAAAGGAAGGCTGTGGCCAGATGCGGCGGATGAGCTCACCCGGCCGCTTCGCTCGGGGAGGTCAGTGACCACTCAGCGGTGGATCGGAAAGTGCGAACCGATCGCCTCAGTAGGCATGTTTCACTCAGGCGCCACGGTCCCTGTCGGTGGGGGCGAGCTCGATAATTCGTTCGGCAGCGCGAAACAGCCCTGCTGTATGGAAGGCGCGGGGGCCTCCGGCAAGCGCCTGGAGCAGGCGGTTGATGACCGCCAGCCACTGTTCAACGCACATGCTAGATGCTGTCTGACGGCGTTCAAGGTGTTGCTGTGGTCCCAGCTCATGTCACGGTGAGCGAACGGCTCACCACCAACCCCCGACGACCTCGATGTCCTCGCTCTCAAGGGCCTTGTGCCAGGTGGGGTCACGCAGCAAGAGCGTCTCCCACGTGCGTACGACCCCGTCCGGTCCGTTCACCGCATCCTCACTGGACGGGTGCAGGAACAACTCGCTCGTCCCCTCGGGAAGGTCGGCGAGGCGGCGGAGGTAGTCGTCCCGCAGCTGCTCGTAGGAGCCGAGATCGTCAGCCGTCCGGCGGTTGGTGGCGATCGTCTGCGGGATGGCCACGCCGAGCGTGTCGGCGAGGGTGACGGCGCTCTCGTGTGCCGCTGCCAGTTCCGGTGGCCGGGGGCCGCCGAAGTATGGCTCCGCGTCACGGGGGAGCCGGAAGGCCAGGTCGTGGTGTGCGCACCATTCCAGGGCCGGGGCTAGCCATGATCGGCCGTGCAGGCCGTACAAGGTGCCGGAGTGGGAGTCGGCGGCTACGGGCGGGAGGTCGCGGTTGCGCATCCAGCGCAACTGCGCGTCCGCTTCCTGGATGACGTCCTTGGTCTCGCCCCGGGCGCCGAGAATGAAGGGGTCGTCGGTGAGGGTTCCGTCCGGGTCGGGGAGGGTGGTCGCGCCGGTGAGGGGGCGCCAGCGCCTGAGGCCCTGTTCGCTGGTGAGTGTCACGTGCAGGCGTGGCACGATGCCTAGGTCGCGGACCTGGGTGGCGGCCTGTTCGGCGAGGGGTGTGACGGGGATGAGGGTTGTCGCGCTGACCTGGCCCTCGGTGAGCAGGGCGATGATGACCTCGGTCGTTCCGGCCTCCCTGCCCAGGTCGTCGGCCGTGATGACGACGCGACGGGTCATCGGGTTTCCTCCGAATCGGATGAGCCGGATGAGCCGGGCAAGCCGGACGTGCCGGATGAGCTGGGCGCGCCGGGCGAGCCGGGTGCGCTGGGTAGATCGGGCTCGGGGGATGGTTCGAGTGGGATTGCGATGAATCGTGCGGCTATCGCGCCGATCGTGGTCAGGACGAACGGGTACACGCACAGGTACACCCGGAACGCGAATCCCGGGTCAGCTCCGGGGTCGGCGCCGGAGTTGTAGCCGAAGAAGACGCCCAGCGAGGTGAGCGCGAGTCCCGTCACGATGCCGTTCAGGCGGCCGAAGAAGCCGAACGCGGACAGGAACAGGCCTTCGCGGTGCTCGCCGTTGTGTGCGGCGTCGGCGTCCAGCACTCGCGCGACGATGAGGTCGTTGGTCGCGAGCATGCCCGACCATCCGGCGCCGACGAGCGCGCCGGCGGCGACGGCCGTGATGAGGTCGGTGGCGAAGAACAGGGCGGCGAAGCTGGCGGCGAGGATCGCGAAGGACAGGCGCCAGGCCCACAGGGCGCCGCGGCGGGCGACGACGCGCGTCCACACGACGAGGCCGAGCGCGGAGATGAGGATGACGATGCCCTGGAGATAGAGCGCGTTGGCGACGGGGAGTCCGAGGGAGTAGCGCACGTACAGCTGGATGCCGGCCAGGACGAGCGCCATGGCCGCCCCGTAGCAGGCGCCGGTGAGCCCGACCTTCCAGAAGATCGGGTTGCGGACGATCGACCACAGGCTGGGCAGCAGCCTCTCCCGCGTGGAGTAGCGGGGGTTCTCGCGGGCGCTGAGCGCCATGAACACGATCACGACGACGGCGATGGCGCCGTAGATGATCGCGGTGATCTGGAAGCCTTCGGTGGACTTCTCGGTGCCGAACACCTGCGTCGTGAGCAAGGGGGTGACCGCGAGCGAGATCACCAGGGCCACGAGCTGGAAGCCCTGGCGCAGGCTGTTGGCGACGGCGCGGTCGCGCTCGCGCGGATACAGCTCGGGGAGCAGGGCGCCGTAGTTGGCGTTGAGCATCGAGTCGAACGCCTCGCACAGGATCGCGAACACCGCGAACCACAGGACGAGGCCGACACCCTCCAGCGAGCTGGGCGCGGAGAAGAAGGCGATCATGCAGGCCGCGAGCATCGGCGCGCCGACGAGAAGCCACGGGCGACGCCGGCCGAACCGGCTTCTGGTGCGGTCGGAGAGGTGGCCGAGCAGCGGGTTGTCGAGCGCGTCGATGACCGCGTAGATGACCATGACCACGCCGTACGCGCGGACGTCGAGGCCGAGGATGTCGACGTAGAAGAAGATCATCGATCCCTTGATCATGTTGATCGGGATCGAGGTGCCGAACATCCCGATGGCGTAGCGCCACGCGGGAGTCCGCCCCGGGGCGGCGGCCATACCGGGCTGGGTCACGTGCTCATCCCCTTGTCGACGCCGACACTCGACGGAGAGCACTGATTTTGTCCCACGGGGACGGGAGGGGAAAGAGCCCGACAAGCTTTGACTTGGGGGCTTTTCCTGGCGTGAAGGCAGACTTATGTCGATTTGTGGCGAAAGTTATGGACATTCGCTGTAAACGGATTTACATTACGGCGCAGCGCCGCGGAACATCGCCATCCCCCAGCGAATGGACACCGGCATGATTCGTCGAGGCTCGGTCTTACTCTGCGCCATCGTCTTATCCTCGGCCTGGGCCGTCGCCCCCGCGTACGCCCACGAGGCCATCGATCCCGCCGACTACCAGCGCGTCGAGCTCGCCAAGGGCGTGCCGGACATGGGTGAGCCCATGAGCATGGCCGTCCTGCCCGACCTGTCGGTGATCCACACCGCCCGTGACGGGACGCTCCGGCGTACGGACCGGCTCGGAGACACCAAGGTTATGGGCGCCCTCAGCGTCTACAACCACGACGAGGAAGGGCTGCAAGGGGTCGCGGCCGACCCCGGCTTCGCCACCAATCGCACGATCTATCTCTATTACGCGCCCCGGCTGTCCACGCCCGCCGGGGACGCTCCCGCGACGGGGACGGACTGGAGCGCCTGGCAGGGGGTGAACCGGTTGTCGAGGTTCACCGTCAAGGCCGACTGGACGCTGGACGTGGCCGGCGAGAAGAAGGTGCTGGACGTTCCGGCTGATCGGGGGATGTGCTGCCACGTGGGCGGCGACATCGACTTCGACGCCCAGGGCAATCTCTATCTGTCGACCGGGGATGACAGCAATCCCTTCGACTCGGCCGGGTACGCGCCGCTTGACGAGCGGACCAACCGGAACCCGGCCTACGACGCGCAGCGTACGGCGGGCAACACCAACGACCTACGCGGCAAGATCCTCCGGATCACGGTAAATCCGGCTACGGGGACCTATGTCGTTCCGAGCGGGAACCTGTTCGCCCCCGGCACGGCCAGAACCCGGCCGGAGATCTACGCCATGGGCTTCCGGAATCCGTTCAGGATGAGCGTGGACAAGACCACCGGAGTGATCTACGTCGGCGACTACGGACCCGACGCGGGCAGCACCGATCCCGCTCGCGGGCCTGCCGGCCAGGTGGAGTTCGACAAGGTCGGCAGGGCCGGCAACTACGGCTGGCCGTACTGCACGGGGACGAACACCGCGGCCGAGACCTACAACGAGTACACCTTCCCCTCGGGGCCGTCGGGCGCCAAGTACGACTGCGCGGGCGGCCCGGCCAACAACTCCTTCCGCAACACCGGGCTGAGCACGCTGCCCGCCGCGCTGCCCGCGTGGATCAGGTACGGCGGGGACGCGGGCAGCCCGCCCGAGTTCGGCACAGGGTCCGAATCGCCCATGGGTGGACCTGTCTACCATTACGACCCCTTGCTCAACTCTGCTGTGAAATTTCCGGAAGAGTTGGACAACATGGTCTTCCTCGGCGAGTTCGGTCGCCGGTGGATCAAGGCCGTCAGCCTCGCCGACAACCACATCTCCGCGTTCCCATGGACCGGGACCCAGGTCATGGACCTGGCCTTCGGGCCCGACGGCGCGCTCTACGTGCTCGACTACGGCACCGGCTACTTCGGCGGGGACGCCAACTCGGCCCTCTACCGCATCGAGTACGTGAAGGGCCGCGACCGCAGCCCCGTCGCCCGGGTGGCAGCCGACAAGACCTCGGGCCAGCCGCCCCTGACCGTGACCTTCTCCTCCGCGGGCTCGGCCGACCCCGACGGCCAGCCACTGACCTACGCCTGGGACTTCGGCGACGGCGCCACCTCTGCCGAGCCCAACCCCACGCACACCTACACGGCGAAGGGGAACTACTCCGCGACCCTGGTCGTCGAGGACCCGGGGGGCAACTCGGGCACGTCGAGCGTACCGATCACCGTCGGGAACACCGCGCCGGCGATCACCTTCCAACTGCCACGCGAGGGCCAGTTGTTCGAGTGGGGTGACACGGTGCCGTTCAAGGTCGTCGTCACCGACCCGGAGGACGGTGACGTCGACTGCGCGACGGTCCTGGTGTCGTACATCCTGGGCCACGACAGCCACGGCCACCCCATCACCTCCACGAACGGGTGCGAGGGCACGCTCACCATCCCCACCGACGGCGAGCACGACAGCGCCGCCAACATCTTCGCCGTGTTCAACGCCTCCTACACCGACGACGGCAACCTGACCACCAGCGAGTCCGTCACCCTCCAGCCCAGGCACCGGCAGGCCGAGCACTACACCAACGCCTCCGGCACCGGGGTGTTCAGCAAGGCTCCGGCCGAGGGCGGCAAGACGGTCGGCGACATCCACGCGGGCGACTGGATCTCTTTCACGCCGTACGAGCTCAGCGCCGCCAGGTCGGCCACGTTCCGCGTCTCCTCCGGCGGCGCCGGCGGGACCATCGAGATCCGCACCGGCTCGCAGACCGGACCGGTCGCGGGCAGGGTAGCCGTACCGCAGACCGGAAGTTGGGAGACGTTCGTGGACGTGCGCGCCGCGCTGACCGGCCTCACCACGGCCACCACCGGCCTGTTCCTGGTCTTCACCGGAGGAACGGGCGCGCTGTTCGACGTGGACTCCTTCACGCTGTCGAGGGAGGCCGTCGCCCAGCCCGTGACCGGCCCGATCGGCGGACCCGGCGGCTGCGTCGACGTCGCCGGCGCCAACCCGGCGGACCGCACCAAGGTGCAGATGTACGCGTGCAACCAGTCCGCCGCCCAGCGATGGACCATCGACCCCGGCACCGGCACGGTCAAGGCGCTCGGCAAGTGCATGGACGTCGCCGGCGCCAACCCCGCCGACGGCACCCGGGTGCAGATCTACACCTGCAACGCCACCACCGCCCAGAAGTGGACCGTCGACGCGGGCGCGATCAAGGCGCTGGGCAAATGTCTGGACGCCACCGACCGCGCGCAACTCGTCATCAGGACGTGCGATGGCGGTGCCGCCCAGAGGTTCTCGCCGCCGGCGTCCGCGGCGAGTGACCTGCTGGTCTTCAGCCGTACGGCGGGCTTCCGGCACGATTCGATCCCCGCGGGCATCCAGGCGATCAGGAACATGGGCCACACGGTGACCGCCACCGAGGACCCGGCCGCCTTCACCGGCGCGAACCTGGCCGGCTACAAGGCGGTGGTCTTCCTCAACACCACGGGCGACGTGCTCAACGCCCAGCAGCAGGCCGCCTTCGAGGGATACATCAGGAGCGGCGGCGGCTACGCCGGCGTGCACGCGGCGGCCGACACCGAATACGACTGGCCGTTCTACGGTGAGCTGACCGGCGCCTGGTTCGCCTCCCACCCCGCGATCCAGCAGGCCAGGATCAACGTCGAGGACCGGGCGCACGCCGCCACAGCCCACCTGGGCGCCACCGTGACCAGGACCGACGAGTGGTACAACTTCCGCACCAACCCGAGGCCCGCCGCCCACGTCCTGGCCACCCTGGACGAGACCTCCTACACGGGCGGCAGCATGGGCGGCGACCACCCGATCTCCTGGTGCAAGGTCTACCAGGGCGGCCGCTCGTTCTACACCGGCCTGGGCCACACGATCGCGTCCTACTCCGAGCCGGCCTTCCTGCAGCACCTGAAGGGCGGCATCGCGTACGCCATGGGCGCCGCCCAGGCGGACTGCCGGCCGGAGACCGGATACACGACCCTGTACAACGGCTCGGTCACCGGCTGGGAGCAGGCGGGACCGGGATCGTTCACCAACGCCGACGCCACCCTGACCTCGACCGGCGGCATGGGCCTGTACTGGTACAAGGCCAAGCAGTACACCAGGGGCTACTCCCTGAAGCTCGACTGGAGGATGGCCGGCGACGACAACTCGGGCGTCTTCATCGGCTTCCCGGCCAGCACCGACCCGTGGTCGGCGGTGAACAACGGCTACGAGATCCAGATCGACGCCACCGACGCGGCGGATCGGACCACGGGCTCGGTCTACGGCTTCAAGGCGGCCGACATCCCCGCCCGGGACCGGGCCCTGAACCCGCCCGGCCAGTGGAACACCTTCGAGATCAAGGTCGAGGGCGAAAGGCTCCAGGTCTTCCTCAACGGCGTCAAGATCAACGACTACACGAACGCCGACCCGGCGCGCTCGCTGAAGGACGGGCACATCGGCCTGCAGAACCACGGAACCGGCGACACCGTCTCGTTCCGCAATATTCGCCTCACGGAGTAACGGTGTCGCGTTCGATCTCCACGGCTACGCTGAAGCGGACCAGACCTGGGTGAGGGAGCCGTTCCCCGTGGGGAAGGGGCCGTGGATGTTCAGCATCATCGTCGTGCCCGCGGGCGGTGCGGGGCCGGATGAGCAGATCAGGCTGGCGCCGGGGGAGACGCTGGTCTTCGGGCGGGCTCCGTCGGGGACCGGCGCCTGCCTGACGATCGCCCACGGCGGGGTGTCCCGGGTCGCCGGTGAGGTCACGGCGACCGGCACGTTCTGGACGCTGAGCAATCTGAGCCGTCGCCAGACGTACGTGGTGGAGAATCCCGAGGGCGCGGGCGAGCACATCAAGATCGCTCCGGGGCGGGCCGAGGCGCCGGTGCCGTTCGAGTTCTCCCGGGTGGTGCTGCCCGCCGGGGAGGAATTGCTCGGGTTCGACGTGTGGGCGCCGCGGCACGACTACCGCACCGCGGATGATCGCGAGCTGGCGGGCGCGCTCACCACACCGGCGTTCCCGCTGGACCGCGGCACGCGGTATTTCCTGGTCCTGGTGGCGCTGTGCGAGTCGCGGCTGCGGGGCGAGCTGCACACGCCGCCGCCGACCGTGGAGCAGTTGGTGCGGCGCTTACGGACCACGTGGCCGGACGCGTCACGGACGTCCGTGCAGTGGAACATCGACTACCTGGCCGTCAAATTACGGCTGAAACCGGCACCGGAGACCGCGAACCGCGGATCCCGCCTCAACAGCAAGAAGGCGACCCTCGTCTCGCTGGCCCTGCGGTTCGACCTGGTCGGTGAGGACGACCTGGCGCTGCTGGACGGGGCCGCGCCGTGATCGGGGAGCCGGGCGGGATCTTCGCCGTGTCGGTCCCCTCCGGCTATCGGGTCGGCGACTGGGAGGTACGCCATCCGCTGGCCACCGGGGCGTTCAGCAGCGTGTATCTCGCCCACCGCGTGGGAGCGTCGGACGACCTGCCCGCGGTGGCGGCGCTGAAGTTCCTGCCCACCGGCACGGCCACCCCGCGCCGGCTGCGCCACTACGAGGACCTGGTCCGCCGTGAGGTGGAGCTCCACCGCACCCTGCACCGCCCGCGCCTGATCCGGATGTTCCAGACCCTGGTCGTCGACGACGCCGGACAGCCGGAGCTGGACGGCGCCACCGTCCTCGTCCTGGAACGCGCGCAGAGCTCGCTGGACGCGCTGGTCTCCCTCGTCTCGCTGGTCGCGCCGGCGCCGGTGCCGGGCGGGCCCGTGGTGCTGGCGCAGGTCTGCGAGGGCCTGGCCGACCTGCACGCCGCCGGGTGGGTGCACGGCGATCTCAAGCCGGGCAACGTGCTGCTCATGGCGGACGGTTCGGTACGGCTCGGCGACTTCAACCTGGCCGCCGAGATGGAGGGCACGCACGCCTACGCGCCCGCGTTCGCCACCCCTGACTACACCGCGCCGGAGCTGCTCTGGGCCGAGATCGGCGAGCGGGGCCAGGTCATCCGCCCCAGCGCGGACGTCTGGGCGTTCGGGATCATGGCCCATCTCCTCCTGACCGGCGCGCACCCGTTTCCCGGCGGTACGCCGGCCGCTCGCCGGGACGCCGTGCAGGCCTACGGCCGGGGTGCCGAACGGATCCGGCTGTCCCCGGATCTCCCCGAGCCCTGGCGGCAGATCGTGCGCGACTGCCTGGCGCGTACCCACGAGGAGCGCGCCGCGCACACGAGCGCGGCCCTGCTGCCCCGCGTGGCGTCCGCCGCCGCCGCGACCACCCCGCGGCGGCGCCGGCGTCCGCGGCTCCTGGTGATCACCGCCGCCGCGCTGGTCGTCGGCGCGCTCGCGGGCTTCGGCGCCGCGGGTCTGCGGGAGCCGCCGGGGACGACCGGGTACTACCGCTGTCCCGAGAACAGCGCGTGTTTCTTCTCGGAGAACGACGGCAAGGGTGAGATGTGCAGCTGGACGGAGAGCAGCAAGGACTGGGCGGCCGGGCCGGGGCGTTGCGAGTGGGCGCTGACCCAGCCGATCAAGTCGGTGTTCAACAACGCGAACAAGCTGGACCCCTACCATGCCCTGGCCTTTTACCTGGAGCGCGACCATCAGCGCCGCAAGGGCTGCACCTCGGTCCACGCGCAGGGCAATCTCGCCGGGACCTACATGGCGCGCTCGCACCAGTGGCTCACCCGCTGCTGACCGCCCTCTGATGTGCGAGGTACCCCGCGGGGGGTGATCCCCGCAGGATTTCGGTGTGCGCAACGTCTTGAGAGCCGCCCCGCTCATCGTCGCAGGCGCGCTCGCGCTCTCCTGCGGTACCGCGGACGCCACGAGCGGGGTCAGGCGCGTCGAGACCTCCTACACCAACGGTGATCCGCGCCAGGGCGGGTCGGTGGTGCTCGTGGAGCGGTGCGCCTTTCCCGGTCAGCGCGGCACGTCCCAGGCGACGCACACGATCACCGCGATGTCGTGGCCTTACAACTGCCCGCGTCGCTGACCGGAGTGGGTTTCAGAGACGGCGGGGCGGGGTGTGGATGTCGAACGGCAGGTGCCGCTCCGCCAGGATCGAGTGCGGCTCCGTGTCCGCGGTGATCAGCCCGAGGCGCTCGAACATCGGGAATCTTGCCGAGAGCGCCGTCAGGTAGCGGGGGCGCATGACCGGATGCCAGATGCTGTAGACACCGACGCCGCCGTCCCGGCGCCGGTACCAGCCGTCCATGGGGTGGGTCAGCCGTTCGAGCCAGTCCGGTTCGCCGGCGAAGCCGTCCAGGTGCGCGGGTGGTTCGGGGAGTTCCTCTGCCTCGCAGCGCGTGTCGCCGGCGTCGAGCCGCCAGTGGGCCGGGCTGCCGGTCCAGTCGGCGCCGATGCGGATGCGGTCGCGGCGCCAGGGCATGCCCCACAGGTGCTGCGGGATCAGGACCACGGGGTGGTCGAGGCTCGTGCCGAAGAACCAGACGCCCGGCCGGCCGTTCGCGGTGACGTAGGCGCGGTAGTTGATCTGGCCGCAGTCGATGCCGACCTGCGGGAGGAACCGGAAGTGGAAGTCGCGGTCCCTGAACGCCACGGCCGAGACCAGGCTGCCGGGGCCGCCGGCGAAGTCCAGCGTCATCGGGGTGAAGCCGTCGGGCAGGTGGCGGGCCAGGGCGTCGGCGTCCACCCGGTAACTGATGATGGCGAAGTCGTCCAGGTCGGTCTGCGCGTGGTACCAGCGGGGTCGCGGCCGCGCTGTGCCGGCGAAGCTCATGAACCCGAACATTACGGAACCCGGAGCCATCTGGCGGACAGTTATCAGTGTGGAGTCCTCGCTGCGCGTCCGCCTCCGGGCGGGTGATCACGACGCTTTCTCGGTGCTGTTCGACGAATTCGCCCAGCAGGTCTACGCGCACGCGTACCGGCTGACCGGCGACTGGTCGACGGCCGAGGACGTGACCGCGGCGACGTTCGGGCAGGCGTGGCGCTCCCGCCGCAAGATCCAGCCGGACGGCGGGACGCTGCGACCTTGGCTGCTGGGCATCGCGACCAACCTGGCCCGCGCCGCGCGGCGCGGTGAGCGCCGCCGCCGCGCGCTGGCCGACCGCCTCTCGCCCGACGCGCCGGCGCCGGACTTCGCGGACCAGGTCGCCGACCGCGCCGCCGCCGCGGCCCAGATCCATGCGGTACGGCAGGCGTTCGACCGGCTCCGCCGCCCCGAGCAGGACGTGGTGGCGCTGTGTGTCTGGGCCGGTCTGGACTACGAGCAGGCCGCCCAGGCTCTGGGCATTCCCGTCGGCACGGTCAAGTCCCGGCTGTCACGTGCCCGCGCCCGCCTGGCCCGGGAACTGATCAAGCCTCGGCGGCAGGTAACAGATGACCGCGCGACCGGCGCGGCCGCGGCCGGACGGGAGGACGACAGGTGAACGACCACGACGAACTGACCCGCCTGCTGTCGCCCGCGCCCAGGGCCAGCCTGGACCCCGGCCGCCTCCACCTGCTCAAGGAGCGCGTCATGACCGACCTCGCCACCCCGCCCCGCCGCCGCAGGAGACTGCTCGTCCCCGCCGCCGCGGCACTGGCCCTGGCCGCCGCCACCGCGGCGATCCTCCTGAACACCGGACCGGCCTACGCGGTCACCGACAACCCCGACGGCACGATCACCGTCAAGATCTACCAGGCCGAGAATCCGAAGGGCCTGCAGGCCGAACTCCGGGCCCGCGGCTTCAACGCGATCGTCGACTTCATCCCCGAGGGCAAGAGATGCTCACCCCAGCCACGCTCGACCACCTGGGTGGAAGGGGTACGCCTGGCCGCCCCGCAGACCGGCGAAGAGGAGAGCGGCGGCGCGGGCTTCCGCCTCGACCCGTCCAAGGTGGGACCGGGCCAGACCGCCGTCCTGGAGTTCATGGTCCGCGGCTCCTTCATGAGCATGGAGGCGGGGATCAGCGACCGCGTCTCGGCCGGACCGGTCGCCGCATGCACCCTCGTCGGCTAGCCCCGCGTCAGCGCAGCGAGATGTGCAGCATCTCGCCGGCCTTCCGGTAGCCCACGCGGGCGTACACCCGGCCCGCCGCGTCGTCGGCCGGAGTGAGAAAGGCCGTGGGCGCGCCCGCGCGGGTCAGCAGGGCCGTGACGGCGCCGGCGATGCCACGGCGTCGGTGCGAGGTCACCACCGCGATCCCGGCGACCTCGGCCACCCCCTCGTGGGGGCCGCCGATCTGGCCCGCGCCGACGGCCGTGCCGGTCGTGGTGTCGGTGGCGACCGCGACCAGGCCGCCGCGGTCGAGGACGCGCCGCATGCGGGCGACGTCGTGCTCGGTGGCGTCCGGGGCGTCGAAGGCGGCGTTCATGACCCGGGCGGCCTGCCAGAGGCCGGCGTCGGCGGTGACCGGCGCCACCTCGATCGCGGGGTCCAGCGGGGCGTCCACCACGGTGGCGGGTGTGCACACCAGAAGGGGATAGCGTCCCTCCGCTCGGAACCCGGCCGCCAGCACCGCGGCCTCCACCTTGGGCGCGGCCTGCGGCACGTACTCCAGCCGCGGCACGCGGTCGCGCTCGCGGAAGAACGCGACCAGCGCGCCGACCTCGCCGGCGGTGGGCACGACATCGTCGTCGGGGATGGCGTAGTTGAACGGCAGCGCGTCGTCGTGCTCGTCGAAGCGCACCGTGAACGGCCCGGCCCGGCGAGCCCCCTCCCCGGCGGCCGACCTGAGATAGGCGTGGACGGCGGCGTCGAACACGTATGTTCCTCCCCGGTGCGTGGACGACGGCCACAAGCTAGGACTCCGCCCACACCGGAGGCAACCGGTTTTCCGGCGCGGTGGGGCCGCGAGCCTGAATCCCCTGCTTGGCCCGGGGGCGGGTGGCCGCGGGGGTGAGGTGGCACTAAGGTCGTCTGCGTGTTGCCCCTCGCCGCCGCGGACCCCGGTCAGATCGCCGCCTACTCGCTGAGCGGAGTGCTCGGCCGGGGCGGGCAGGGATCGGTGTACCTGGGGGAGGACGACGCCGGGGTCAAGGTGGCCGTGAAGGTGCTTCACGCCCAGGTGGCCGACGAGGACGCGCATCGCAGGTTCCTGCGGGAGGCGGAGGCGGCGCGGCGGGTGGCGCCGTTCTGTACCGCCCGGGTGCTGGATGTGGGGGTCGCGGACGGCCGGCCGTACATTGTGAGCGAGCACATCGCGGGGCCGTCGCTGGAGCGGATGGTCAAGGGCGACGGAGCGCGGTTCGGCAGCGGGCTGGAACGGCTGGCCGTCGCCACGCTCACCGCGCTGGCCGCGATCCACCGGGCCGGTGTGGTGCACCGCGACTTCAAGCCGGGCAACGTGATCATGGGCGCCGAGGGGCCGGTGGTCATCGACTTCGGGATCGCGCGGGCGCTCGACCAGACGGCCACGAGCAGCGTGATGGGCACGCCGGCGTTCATGGCGCCCGAGCAGTTCGCCGGCGCGGTGGCCGGGCCGGCGGTCGACCTGTTCAGCTGGGCCAGCACGATGGTGTTCGCGGCCACGGGGGAGCAGGCGTTCAAGGGGGACACGATGCCGTCCCTGATGCACTCCATCCTGACCGCGGAACCGGATCTGTCCGGCGTTCCCCACGATCTCCGGCCGCTGCTGCAGGCGTGCCTGAACAAGGACCCGGCCCAGCGGCCCACCGCCGACGGGCTGCTGGCCACGCTCACCGGGGCGCCGTCAGGACCGCAGGCCATGCCCACGGCGCCGGTTTCCGGGCCGCAGACGGTGCCCGCCGCCGGGACGGTCCGCATGGAAGCCGGGCCGCCGCCGTGGCAGCCGCCCGCTTCTGTGGCCGGGGCCGGGCGCTCGGGGACCGGGCGCTCGGGGGCCGACGTCGTTCACCGGATCGCCGCGGTGACGGCGCTGATCTGCGGCGCGGTGCTCGCGCTCAGCCTGTTCGGCCAGAGCTTCGAGGTCCTGGCGAGCTGGATCGACGACGACTACGAGACGTTCCTGAACATGACCTCCTGGCTCACGATCAGCGTGGTGTCGTTGGTCCTGTACATCCCGGCGTACGCGGTCGCGGCCTGGCGGCACAGCGCGGCCGCGGCGATCTGCATGGCGATGACGGTGCCACCGGCGCTGGTGTTCATCTTCTGGGGGTTCGCCCTGGGGGACAACGACCTGCCCGCGTTCCTGCTGGCGGTCGTGCCCGGGGTGCTGATCGGGCTGATGATCTCGGTGTCGGCGCTCCTGCTGTGGCGGTTCAGCGTGCTGGCGGCGCTGGCCGGCGGGGCCGCCGGAGCCCTGATCGCCGTCGAGGCCCTCGGCTTCCTCGTCATACGCCTGCCCGGCTCGCTCCCGGCCGTCCTCCACGACCTGCTTCATCTGGAGTCGATGGTCACGAGCGTGACGCTGGGCGCGTGGGCCCTGCTCACGCCCGCCCTGCTGGTGCTGCGCGCGGGAAGGGGCGCGGCCCGAAAGATCCCCGCCTAGCCTGTACGGCCCGCCACCACCCCCGCGGCCACCGGCGCCCAAAGCCCGATAGCTGGCCGTCCAGGCGCCTCCGTGGTGTAGCCGCCGGTCCGAGGCCGCCCGCACTCCTTGGCCAGGCACGTCCTCAGCAACGGCAGGAGGACGCCGGACAGGTGCGGTTCGGGGGGCAGGGTGGCGTGCGTCAGCGCGGGCATCGTGAATGGGTACCGGCCATGACCCCTAGAGCCCCTCGAACCGCCAGATCCACCCGATGTGCCGCAGTCCGAGCCGTTCGGCCACCCGTTGCGACGAGCGGTTGGCGGCGGTGGTGCTGTAGAACAGGCGCGGGCAGGTGGGGGCCAGCAGGTCCGCCCAGACTGCGGTGGTGGCGGCGGCGTAGCCCCGGCCGCGGAAGCCGGGCGCGGTCCAGGTGCCGGCTTCCGCCCCGGCGGCCGTCCGGTGCGGCGTGTGGCAGATGGAGACCACCTGCCCGGCCGAGACGACCATCGCCCACGGCGCTCCTTGGCCGCCGCCGACGAGGTCCGCCCATTCCTCCGGCTCCCAGTTGCCCGGCCGGAGGTCACGGACGAGGCCGGCGTCGGCGGGGCGGTCGGAGCGCAGCACGTCCACGTGGACGTCGCCGCGGACGGGTGGGGTGAGCAGGTAGCAGGGGCCGCCGGACACCGTAGCGCCGGGGGCGAGCGCGGGCGGGCGGCCGGGAGGCGGCGGCGGGCCGTCCGCGACCCTCTTCAGCAGCGGCCGCGCCCTGTCGTCCGGCACGGTCTCGGCCACCGCCGCCGCCATCGTGCCGTCCGGGGCCACGGCGACGGCCAGGTCCTCGCCGCCGCCCCGGATGCGGTCGAGTCCGTCGATGTCCCATTGCACCCGCATCTCCTGGCGGAGCAGTTCGAGATCCTTCACGATCTTCGATGGTAGGGCGGCTCAGGCCCTGCGCAGACCGGCGTACTGCAGAGCGGTGAAGCCCGCGACCGCGGCGGCCTGGGCGATCACCAGCGCGGTGCCGAGGGCGGTCAGCGGGAACCAGCCGGCGATCAGCGCTTCGGCGCCGGCCAGCACCCAGAGGACGTTGACCGCCATCACGACGCCGACGGCGGCCTTGCTGATCACGGGCCGGGCGGCGAGGACGAGCAGGGCGGCGCCGAAGGCGGCCAGGAAGACGCCGATCGGGTACAGGAGCGCGGCGGGCAGGCCGAACATCCCGCCGAAGACGGCGGCGGCGCCGAGGTAGAGCAGGCCGTTGGCGCCGGTCCCGATCGCGTCGAGGCGGAGCGCGAAGCGCAGCAGCTTGGCGTCGGTGGTGGTGGCGGCGGGGGCGGTGGTGGTGACCATGTCGCGGTCCTTTCGAGGTCGTGTTTCCTTCTGAGGAAGAAATTACGGACCTGGGCGGGGCCGGCGAATCTGTCATCGTGACGGTAGACGGCGACGGCCGCCCCCGGAGGGACGGCCGCCGCACGGTTCAACGGGCTACTTCTGCGGAGGCATGCTCGGCACCGAGACGGTCACACCGCCGACGGAGCCCCACACCGACCACGCCTGGATGACGAAGTCGCCGCCGACGCGCAGCGGGCCCATCTCGCGGCGGCCGCTGGCGCGCAGCACGTCGCGGAAGAGCAGCCGGGTCTGGTCCTTGTTCCAGATCTCGAACCAGACGCCCGCCTCGCGCCCGGGGGTGCCGGTCTGGAAGTCGAAACCGGCCAGGTCGAGCTGGACCCACTGGTCGGCGGTGCCGGCGAAGGTGATGCGCTGCTCCTGGCCGACCCGCTTGAGCTGGACGAGCTTGCCGGGGCCGTCGATGTTGACCCTGCCGAGGTCGGTCACCGAGTTGAGCAGGACGCGGGCGGCCAGCAGGCCGTCGGCGGAGACCGGGGCGACCTCGACCTCGTAGGTGCCGGTGGTCGTCAGCGTGGGTACGGCCAGGCGGTAGATCGGCTGAACCTGCGGGTGACCGCCCTGGTACTGGGCGACCACCTGACCGGACGGGTCGCGGACGATCAGCTTGCTGTGGAAGCCGATCCGCTCGCCGCCGCTGCCGGGCAGGTAGATGCCGACGGTGAGGTTGTCACCGACCTGGCCGGTGAAGGTGAAGCAGTTGCCGACCCCGGGGGCGGGGCTGTTGACGTCGAGCTCGGCGCCGTCGACTGCCAGCGCACCCTAAGGCTGGCAGGCGACGGCCGCGCTCGGCGCGGAGGAAGGGGTTTCGGCGTGTGCCATGGTGCCGGCGCCCAGGATCGTCAGCGTCGCGGCGACGGCGGCGACTCCGGCACGACCGAGCCTTCTCGTGTGCATCAAGCGTCCTCCTGCGTGCTTGCGTGGCCCGCGGGGTGCGGGCCACCGCTTCATGATCAAGATCAAGCTTGACTCACGATCCGCCAACAATCAAGAAACTTTCCTAAAGATTCTGGCGTCGCAGCAGGTAACAGAGGGTGATGCTTCCGTGTGTGCTGGTAGGGGGCGGCCCGCCACCGTGACCCAGCGGGCCACCACGATGGATGAGCTGAGGATGGGCGCCCGCGGAACGGTCAGCGCAGCGGGCGAGGCAGGCGGATGGTGATGAGGTGGCTCTTGACGCCGGAGTCGATCAGCCGGCCGTCCTCGCCGAACGTGCCGAGGCCGAAGTCGTTGTCGTTGGCGATCACGAGGGTCCTGGGGTCGAGCAGGGTCACGCCCTCGATCTTGCCGGGCAGGCCGGGGACGGCCGCCAGGTCGACGGCGAGCTCCTTCTTGGCCGGCTTCACCGAGGCGGGCAGCGAAGACTCCAGCGACGGCTTGGTGGCCGGGTCGTCGTGGCCGCCGCCGGCGAGGTCGGTGGCGCGGCGCAGGTCCACGGTGTAGAGACGGGCGACCGCGTCGGTACGCTCCTGCAGCAGCAGGCGGCCCGGCGACAGCACGGTGAGCGCGGAGATCTTCATGTCGCCCTGCTCGGCCTTGGGGTCGAAGGTGGCGACGTTCTCCATGGTGTGGGCCCACTCGCCGGTCGGCCGCCCGGTACGCAGGTCGACGCGCAGGATGCGGGCGGTGCTGGAGGCCTTGCCGGTCTTCTTGTCCGGGTTGGCCAGCGGGCTCTGCACGGCCACGTAGAGCGCGTTCTCGCGGCGCGACACGTCGACGGCCTCGAAGCCGCGGTTCTGCTGCCGGGTGGCGAGTACGGCGGGCAGCGTCTCCTTCACCGGGTACTTCGCGCCCTTCAGCCCGAGCCCCTTCGGCACGTAGCGGGTCAGGACGCGCCCGTCGGAGCCGACGTGCACCAGCGAGGGCGCGTACTCGTCGACCAGCCAGAAGCCGCCGCGCCCGTCGGGCACGATGTCCTCGGTGTCCAGGCCGCCCGGGTCGTAGGCGAGCTCTTCCTGCCCGTCCCAGCCGTAGGGCACCTCGTCGTGGCCGGACTGGTTGGACAGGCCGGTGATCGGGGTGCCGTCGGCGTTCTTGATGGTGATGGTCCTGGTGATCGCGGCCTTGCCGTTCTTCGCGGACACGCGCACGATGGCCGGCGCGAACTCGGGCACCGGGAACGTGCGCCGCTTCTCCCCGTTGACCTTCGGCTCGCCGTTGGGCCCGCGGTCGGTCACCATCCAGTAGTCGCCGCGCCGGCCGGCCGGGTACAGGCCGCTGCCGATCCCGCCGAGCTTGACCCCGCGGTCGTCCTGGACCAGGCCCTTCTCGAAGTCGGCCAGGGTGGGCGCGGGCAGGACGACATCCGAGGTGACCTGGGCCGCGGCGCCGCCTCGGCGGGGGCGGCCGCGACGGTGGTGAGGGCGGCCGCGGCGGCCAGCCCGGCGATCAATGAACGGGACACGACGCTTCCTAACGATCAAAAGTGTGGCAATGGCCCCCGGAAGCTAGCGATGCCCGGCGTCCGTTCGCTGAAGCACGGATGAACGGCCCTTGACGTCCACGTCAACTCCTTCAATGTTGAACCGGTTTCCGCGCCCGCCCGTTGTGCACGATGAGAGGAGCGGTCTCATGGTCGAGGTCATTGGCGCGGGCATGGGGCGGACCGGTACCTACTCCCTGCGCCTGGCGCTGGAAGCGCTCGGGTACCGGCCCTGCCACCACATGTCGTCCCTGGGCGAGCGCGAGGAGCTGATCCCGAGGTGGGAGGCGGCCGTGCGGGGTGAGGCGGTCGACTGGCCGGACCTGCTGACCGGCTTCCGCGCCGCCTGCGACTGGCCCGCCTGCTCGTTCTGGCGGGAGCTGGCCGGGGCGTTCCCGAAGGCGAAGATCGTGCTCACCGTACGCGACCCGGCACGCTGGTACGCCAGCGCCCACCGCACCATCTACCACTTCATGGCCCGCAAACCGGGCGTGCGCGGCCTGGTCATGCGGCTGGAGGACGCGTTCTACCCGTCGCTGGCCAGGCGCCGCGCCCTGGCTCAGCGGCTGATCTGGGAGGACACCTTCGGCGGCCGGTTCGGCGAGCCGGAGCACGCCATGGAGGTGTTCCGCCGGCACAACGACGCGGTCATGGCCGAGGTGCCCGCCGACCGGCTGCTGGTCTTCGACGTGCGCGAGGGCTGGGCGCCGCTGTGCGAGTTCCTGGGTACGGCGGTGCCCGCCCTCCCGTTCCCGCACGTCAACCAGGCGGAGTCGTTCATCAGGACGGCCGCCTCACGCCGCCGCAGGGTGCTGACCCTGCGCAGGGTGGCGCCGGAGAAGGGTTCGGCGATCAGGTGAGAGTTCGGTGATCGGGTGAGGGTTCGGTGATCGGGTGAGGGTTCAGTGATCAGGTGAGGAAGGTCAGCGCGTCGGGGGCGAAGCGGCGGTCGGTGAAGGTGCCGCTGTGGCTTCGGCCCGCGTAGACGGTCAGGCGGGCGCCGGGGATGCCCGCCGCCGTCTGCCTGGCCAGCTCCAGCGGGTAGACCACGTCCTTCTCGCCGTGGACGAGCAGGGTGGGCGCCTTGATGTCGGCCAGCCTGCCGCGCAGGTCGAAGCCGTCCTCGGCGTTGAGCATGGTGGCGGCGTCGGAGTGGTCGGCCGAGCCGTCGGACAGCCACAGGAGAGCGGACAGGAGCCCGCGGGCGAGCGGTGACGGGGTGACGAGTTCGGCCAGGGCGGGGCTGGGGCGCCTGCCCTGGCGGGCGCGGTCGATGTAGGCCCGCTGCGCGCGCTTGCCGATCGGGCCCAGCGTGCCTGCCGTACCGGCGAGGACGAGGCGTTCGACCAGGTCGGGGTGGTCGGCGGCGAGTTGTTGCGCGACCGAGCCGCCTGTGGAGACGCCCAGCACCCGGGCGGGGCCGTCGAAGCCGGCGGTGTAGACGGCGGCGAGTTCGGCCATGGTCGTGTCCGGGGCCAGCCCCGGCGGGCGGTTGAGCAGGTGGACGGTGAAGCGCTCGGTGAACGGCTTGAGCATCCGCATCGCCGACCAGCGGGCGAGCCCGGCGGGGTTGGCCGCCCGCGGCGTGAACAGCAGCACCACCAGGGGCGGGCCCTGGCCCACCGTGATGCGCGGCAGGTCGTCCCTCATCGCGGTTCCTTCCGTATGAACAATCTGGTTTTTTGTTCATAGTACGCCGCGGAGAAACGGCTGACCGGATGTTGATATTTCGGGTCATTTCATGGCAAGGCGGGCAATATGATCACGCGCAACGAACCCCACACCCGGAGATCACATGCTGCGCAAGCCCTGGTTATCCGCCGTCATGGCGATGGCCGTCGCGATCATGAGTGCCCCGCCGGCCTCCGCACAGGCCGCCGCCGAGCCCAAGACCGTGACGGTGCAGGCCTCCGCCGACACCTACGTCAGCGAGACCAGTCCCACGGCGGACCACGCGGACTTCACCTGGATGTCGGCCTTCAACGGGCCCGGCAACGAGCGCTTCGGCCTGGTGCGCTTCAACGTCACCGGCATCCCGGAGGGCGCCGAGGTCAAGGCGACGCTGGAGATCCACTCCGTGCGCACCACGGACACCGCGCTGGCCGTGCGCAAGACCACGTCCGCGTGGGACGAGCACGTTCTCTACACCAACAGGCCCACGCTCGGCGCCACCGCCGGCACCAAAACCGGCTTCACCGCCGGCCAGCAGGCCAAGATCGACCTGTCGGGTGCGGTGACCGGCGACGGCACGTACGCCTTCGCGCTGACCAGCACCGGCGGCGTCCAGGGCGTCTTCCACTCCTCGCGCGCGACCGCCACCGGCGCCGTCCCGCCGCGCCTGGTCATCACCTACACCACGGCGGAGAAGCCGCCGGTGCCCGCCGGGCCGCTGCCGTTCGACCTGCCGTCGATCAGCACGCTGCGGGCCTCGGAGAAGAAGGTGTTCGCGCACTACTTCACGCCCTACCCGATCTCGCTGGACAACAAGGCGGGCGCCGAGGACTACTACGCCCGCAACTACCTCAACCCGGCCGGTGAGAGCGGCAAGCACGCCGCGTACGGCGGGCTCCTGCGCGACCGCCCCCTGCCCAGAGCGCCCAAGACCGGCGACTGGCAACTGGCCGACATGGAGAGCGAGATCCGCCTGGCCAGGACGGCCGGGCTCGACGGCTTCACCGTCGACGTGCTCTCGCTGACCAGCCAACACTGGACCCGGCTCAAGCTGCTCGTCCAGGCCGCCAAGAACGTCGACCCCGGCTTCAAGATCGTCCTGATGCCGGACATGAACGGCCTCAAGAGCGTCACCCCCACCCAGCTCGCCGCCTCCATGGCCGAACTGGCCCAGCACTCCACCGTCTACCGCCTGGCCGACAAGCGCCTGGTCGTCTCGCCGTTCAAGGCGGAGAACCAGCCGGTCTCGTGGTGGAAGGAGTTCATGGACACCATGCAGGCCAAGCACGGCGTCAAGGTGGCGTTCGTGCCCGTCTTCCTGAACTTCTCCACCCACGCCAAGGCGTACGCGCCCATCAGCTACGGCTTCTCCAACTGGGGCAACCGCAGCCCCGCGCAGCAGGCGGGCATCGCCTCCAACATCAAGCTCGCCCACGACCTGGGCAAGATCTGGATGCAGCCGGTCTCCGTCCAGGACGAGCGGCCCAACCAGGGCATCTACGACGAGGCCAACAACACCGAGAACCTCCGCCTGACATGGGACAAGTCCATCACCGGCGGGGCCGACTGGGTGCAGCTCACCACCTGGAACGACTTCTCCGAAGGCACCCAGTTCACGCCGTCCACGCACAACGGCGGCGCGTACCTGGACCTCACGTCCTACTACCTGACCAAGTTCAAGACCGGCAAGACGCCGGCGATCGTCCGTGACACCGTCTACCTCACGCACCGCCTGCAGAAGGCGGCGCAACGGCCCTCGGGCGGCTCGCAGACCAAGTTCATGGTCCCGAGGGGCGGCACCAGCACCCCGCGCGACACCGTCGAGGTCCTCGCCTTCCTGACCGGGGCCGCCACCGTCCAGGCCACCGTCGGCGGGGCGGCCAAGAAGGCCGACGTCGCCGCCGGGATCACCGCCACGACCTTCCCGCTGGCGTACGGCAAGCACAGCGCCTCGATCGTGCGGGCCGGGAAGACCACCGCCAAGGTCGTCTCCCCGTTCGAGGTCAAGTCCAGCCTGCCCAACCAGGACCTGCAGTACGTGGCCGCCACCAGCGGCCGCCAGTCCTGACCGGCGCCTGAAAGGCCCGGACCGCCAAGCGGCGGTCCGGGCCTTTCCCGGCACGTGCACAAGCGACCGGTACGTGGACACGCGGCCGGTACGTGGACACGCGGCCGGTACGTGGACACGCGGCCGGTACGTGGACACGCAGCCGGTACGTGGACACGCGGCCGGTACGTGCACACGCGGCCGGTACGTGCACACGCGGCCGGTATGTGCACAAGCGACCGGGGCGCGTGCGCGCCCCGGTACGCGCACGCGCCACCGGTAGGTCACGAGCGGCGCTGGGTGACCACCGCCAGCACCGCCGCCCCCGCCATGAGCACCGCGCCGATCGCCGCGACCGTGGTGAGCCCGCCGGTGAACGCCTCCTTCGCCGCCCCCAGCACCTGCCCGGCCAGCGGCGCCCCCAGCCCGTCGGCCGTCGCGACCGCGGTGGCCAGGCTCTCGCGCACCCCTTCCGCGGCGGTCGCCGGCACGCCGTCCAGGGCGGGTGAGCCGGTCATGGCGCCCCGGTAGGCCGCGGTCCCGACGCTGCCCAGGATCGCGATGCCCAGCGCGAGGCCCAGTTCGCCGCTGGTCTCGCCGAGCGCCGACGCCGCCCCCGCCTTCTCCGGCGGCGCCGCCCCCACGACCAGGTCGGTGCTGAGCACGCTGACCGGCCCCGAGCCCACGTAGAGCAGGAAGAAGGCGCCCAGCAGCAACAGCGGCGTCGCCGTCGTCACCTGCGTCATCAGCGCGAACCCCACCGTCGACAGCACGAGCGACCCGGCCAGCACGTGCCCGGCCGGAATCCGCCTGGCCAGCAGCGGCGCGGCCATCGACGTCACGACCAGGCCGACCGCCGGAGCCAGCAGCCACAGGCCCGCCCGCAGGGGCGGCAGCCCGGCGATCAGCTGAAGGTACTGGGTGACGAACAGGTAGACGGCGCCCAGCGTGGCCAGGCTGATCAGCATGATGAACAGGGCGCCGCTGAAGGCCCGGTTGCCGAACAACCTCAGGTCGAGCAGCGGGTCGGCCAGCCGCCGCTGCCTGCGCACGAAGGCCGCTCCCGCCGCCAGCCCGGCCACCAGGGCGATCAGGGGGAGGGGACGCGGGCCGTACACGGGAAGCTCCTTGATCGCGAAGGTGATCGGGAGCAGGGTCGCCAGCGACAGCAGGACGCTCGGCAGGTCCAGCCGCCCGGCGCCCGGGTCGCGGAACTCCGGCAGCAGGAACGGCGCCGCCACCAGCAGGATCGCCATCACCGGAACGCCCAGCAGGAACACCGACCCCCACCAGAAGTTCTCCAGCAGCAGCCCGCCCACGACCGGCCCGAGCGCGATGCCGACCGAGAACATCGTCGCCCACACCCCGATCGCCAGCCCGCGCTCGCGCGGGTCGCGGAACATGTTGCTGATCAAGGACAGCGTGGACGGCATGATCGTGGCACCGGCCACCCCCAGCAGCGTGCGGGCGGCGATCAGCATTTCGGCGCTGGTGGAGTAGGCGGCCAGCACCGACGCTGCCCCGAACGCCGCCGCGCCCGTCAGCAGCAGCCGGCGGCGTCCTATGCGGTCGCCGAGCGTGCCCATCGTCACCAGGAAACCGGCGATCATGAAGCCGTAGATGTCGATGATCCACAAGGTCTGGGTGCTGGATGGTTTCAGGTCGGCGCCCAGGTGCGGGACCGCCAGATGCAGCACCGTGACGTCCAGCGACAGCAACAACGTGGGCAGGGCCAGGACGGCCAGGCCGATCCACTCCTTGGGGCCGGCTTTGAGCTCGATGTCGGTTCTCATGCGGTCAGGGTGGCCGTGGGCGCTGACGGTCGGCTGAGGGCCGTCTGAGGGTAGGTTGGACGCCATGCGTTTCGGGGTGCTCGGCCCGCTCGAGGTGTGGACGGACGGCGGTGAGCCGGTGCGGGTCCCCGAGGTGAAGGTGCGCGCGCTCCTGGCCGACCTGCTCGTCGAGCCCGGCCGCCCGGTGAGCGCCGACCGCCTGGCCGCCGACCTGTGGGGCGACGACCTGCCGGGCGACCCCGCCAACTCGCTGCAGGGCAAGGTCTCGCAGTTGCGGCGGGCGCTGGGTGTCAAGGACCTCGTGGCGTACGGCCCCGCCGGCTACCTCCTGCGGATCGACCCGGACTCCGTGGACAGCGGCCGCTTCACCACATTGCTGGCCGAAGGCCGGGCCAGCGCCGACCCCCGCGAGCGCTCCGCGATCCTGGGCCGGGCGCTGGCGCTGTGGCGCGGCCCCGCCTTCGCCGGCTTCCGCGACGAGGCGTTCGCCACGGCCGCGATCGCCCGCCTCGAAGAGCAACGGCTGACCGCGCTGGAAGAACGCGCCGAGGCCCGCCTGGAGCTGGGCGAGCACGGGGCGCTCGCGGGCGAGCTGGCCGGCCTCGCCGCCGCCCACCCGCTGCGCGAGCGCCTGCGCGCCGCCCACATGCGGGCCCTCTACCTCTCCGGCCGCCAGGCCGAGGCGCTGGCCGCCTTCGCCGACCTGCGCGCGCAACTGGCCGGGGAACTCGGCCTCGACCCCGGCCCCGAGCTGACCGCACTCCACCAGGCCATCCTCGAACACGCGCCCGGCCTGCGGCCCCGTGCGCCGCTCTCCCCGTCGGAGCTGATCGGCAGGGACCAGGAGGTGGCCGAGGTCAGGGCGACGCTGGGCACGGCGCGGCTGGTCACGCTGACCGGCCCCGGCGGCGTGGGAAAGACCCGGCTCGCGCTGGCCGCCGCCGGGGGCCTCGACGGCGCGCTCGTGGTCGAGCTCGCGGGACGGCACCGCCCGGGAAGCGCCAACGCCGACGAGGTGGCCGAGGCGATCGCCACCGCCCTCGACCTCCGCGACGAGGCCCCCACACCCGAGGCCACGGCGGCCGAGGTGCCGCGGATCATCCGGCGCCTGGTCGGCGCCCTGCGCAGCCGGGGAACCCTGCTCGTCCTGGACAACTGCGAGCACCTCATCGAACCCGTCGCCGAACTGGCGGGCATCCTCCTGCGCGAGGTGCCGGAGCTACGCGTGCTGGCCACCAGCCAGGAGCCGCTGGCCCTGACCGGCGAGGTCCTGCTGGCCGTGCCGCCGTTGCGCGCCCCCGAGCCGGACGCCGACCTGGCCACCCTGCGCGCGGCCGGAGCGGTACGCCTGTTCGTGGCCAGAGCCGCCGCCTCCGCACCGGGGTTCGCGCTCGACGAGGGCAACGCGGCCGACGTCGCCGCGATCTGCCGCCGCCTCGACGGCCTCCCGCTCGCGCTGGAGCTGGCCGCCACGAGGGTCCGCGCGCTGGGCGTACGCGGGCTGGCCGAGCGTCTCGACGACCGGTTCCGGCTGCTGGCCTCCGGCCGCCGCGACGCCCCCGCCCGCCAGCGCACCCTCCGCGCGATGATCGACTGGAGCTGGGAGCTGCTCAGCGAGCCCGAACGCGTGGTGCTGCGCCGCCTGGCCGTCCACGCGGAGGGCTGCACGCTGGAGGCGGCCGAGGAGGTCTGCGCGGGCGGGGAGGTGGCCGCGGACGACGTTCTCGACCTGCTGTCGCGGCTCGTGGACCGCTCGCTGGTCGTGACCGCGGACGGGGCGCGCTACCGGCTGCTGGAGTCGGTCGCGGCCTACTGCGTGGAACGGCTGTGCGCCGCCGGCGAGCTCGACGAGGTACGCCGCCGCCGCGACGACCACTACGCGGACCTGGCCGGGCGGGCGGCGCCGTACCTGCATGGCGAGGACCAGCGGCGCTGGCTGGACCGGCTGGACGACGAGTCGGCCAATCTCAGGAACGTCCTGGACGAGGCGCTCCACCGGGGCGCGGCCGGGCTCGCGGTGCGGCTGGTGACCGCGCTGGCCTGGTACTGGTATCTGCGCGGACGTCACCGGGAGGCGTACCGGGCGATGGGCGCGGTGCTGGAGCTGACCGCCGACGGCCGGGTGCTGGCCTGGCACACCGGCTTCGCGCTGCTCGACGCCGACGGCGAGGACCGCCGCGAGCGCAGCCGGCGCGCCCTGGACCTGCTCGAAGCCGACCCGCGGGCACGCGGCATGGCGGCGTGGTTCCTCGCCTTCACCCACCTGAACTTCGGCGACCTGTCGGCCAGCGAGAAGCTGGCCGAGGTCGCCCTGGACGACTTCACCGAGACCGGCGACGCGTGGGGCCTGGCCGCCGTGCTCGCCGTCAAGGCGGGGCAGGCGACGTTCCGCGGCGACCTGGCCGGGCTGGAACGCCACGGCTCCGACAGCGCGCGCCGCTTCCGGCGGCTCGGCGAACGCTGGGGCCAGGTCCAGATCGGCGACACGCTGGGCTTCCTCGCCGAGGTCAACGGCGACTACGAGCGGGCCGCCGCCCTGCACGCCGAGGGGGTGCGGATCGCCGAGGAGGTCGGCCTGTACCTGGACGTCTCCTTCCGGCTGTCCGGCCTCGGCCGCATCGCCATGCTCACGGGCGACTACGAGGCGGCCGTACGCCACCACGAGCGGGCGCTGCGGGTGGCCCAGGAGTGCTCGCACACGTTCGGGGTGCAGTACGCCGAGGTGGGGCTGGGCATGGTGGCCCGCCGTCAGGGCCGCCTCGACGACGCGGAGGCGCACCTGAACCGGTGGCTGGCGTGGACCCGCGCGCTGGAGGCCGACTACGGCATGGCCCTGCTCCTGGCCGAGCTGGGCTTCGTCGCGGAGTTGCGCGGCGACGCCGGCCGCGCCCGCCGCCTGCACGAGGAGGGTCTGGCCGCGGCGCGCAGCAGCGGCGATCCCCGCGCGAAGGCGCTCGCCCTGGAGGGCCTGGCCGGGGCCCGCTCACTGGCGGGCGAGAACGCCGAGGCCGCCGCGCTGCTGGAGCAGGCCGCGCGGCTGCGCGCGTCGGCGGGCGCGCCCCTGCCGGAGGCCGAACGCCGTGACGTGGACCGTATCTCGGCCCGCATCCGCGGCTGACCTCCCGGGGTTCCCCCGAGGGCGGGTCAGGGGTGTACCCGGATGTGGGGCGCAGGCCCGGTTCGACAGGATGACGGTCATGAAGACGATGGTGTTGGCGGGCGGCCTGCTGGCCTCCGCGGTGTTGCTGACGGGGTGCGGGCTGCAGAACATCGGGAAGGCGGCCAACCAGGAGACGGTCGACTACTCGGTGACGGACAAGGTGGTGAAGCTCCGCCTGGCCGGCGGCTCGGGCGACACCGAGATCCGCGAGGGCACCGGCGGCGCCATCAAGGTCGTGGAGACGCTGAAGTGGAACTCCGACAAGCCCAAGACCGAGCACAAGGTCGAGGGCGACACGCTGGTCATGAAGTACGACTGCCCGGCGGCCATGGACAACTGCAGCGTCAACTACAAGATCGAGGTGCCCAAGGGTCTCCAGCTCGACCTGGAGACCGGCTCGGGGGACATCGCGCTCAAGGGCGTGACCGGGCCGATCGTGGCCAGTGTGGGCTCGGGGGATCTGGTGGGCACGGGACTGCTCGGCAAGACGGTCTCGGTGAAGACCGGCTCCGGTGACACCAAGCTGACCTACGCCGCCGCCCCCGACGAGGTGAACCTGGTCACCGGCTCCGGCAACTCCGTGATCGAGCTGCCCGCGGGGCCGTACGCGATCCAGGCCGTCGCCGACTCCGGCGACGCCAACGTCTCGGTGAAGAACGACCCGTCCGCCACCCGCAAGGTCTCGGTCAAGGCCGGCTCCGGGGACGTCAGCGTCCTGCCCGTGTAGGGGCGAACAGCGCGAACGCCTGGTCGACGAGGGCGAGCCGGTCGGCTCGCCCGCCGGAGCGCGTCCAGGCGCGCGCCACGCAGTCAAGGGCGGCCCCGGCCGCCGCGGTGAGCAGGTCGGCGGTGAAGGGGTCCAGCCCCGGCCGGGCGGCCACCGCCCGCGCGATCTGCTCGCGCGTCTCATCCCGTTTCTGGTGGTAGCGGGCCCGCAGCGACGGGCTCGACTCGATCAGCCGCAGGCGCTCCAGCGCCTGCCGCTCGTCGTCGATGCGCTGCTCCCATGTACGCAGCACCGTGCGCAGGCTGGTCCAGGCGTCTTCTCCGGCCGGGCGGGCCGCGATCTCCGCGGCGATCCGCTCGCCCATGAAGTCGATCTCGCCCAGGACCACGTCCTCCTTGACCGGGAAGTAGCGGAAGAAGCTGCGCTTGGACATGCCGGCGGCCTGGACGATGTCGTCCACCGTGGTCTCGTCGAAGCCGCGCTCGGCGAACAGCCGCCTGGCCACCTCCACAACCTCCGCGCGCACCGCGCGCTTGGTCCGCTCCCTCAATCCCGTCATGCCCGGAGTATACCCGTTGACATTTGTGGCACTAGATGCCACTTTTAGGCCATCGCTCTGATGGGAGATGGCATGCACGGGAAGACAGTCCTGATCACCGGCAGCACCGCGGGCATCGGCAAGGAGACGGCGCGCGCCCTGGTGGCCCGCGGCGCGCACGTGATCCTGGTCGGCCGCGATCCCGCCCGTGCGGAGGCGGCCGCGACCGAACTGGCCCGCGGCACCGGCCGGGCCGAGGCCATGACCGCCGACGTGTCCGACCTGCGCGGCCTGCGCGAGCTGGCCGCCCGCGTACGCGAGCGCGGCGGCCGGCTCGACGCGCTCGTCAACAACGCCGGCGCCAACACCGGCAGCAGGCGGCTGACCGCCGACGGCGTGGAGACGATGTTCGCCGCCCACGTGCTGGCGCCCTACACGCTCACCTGGGAACTGCTCCCGCTGCTGCGCGGCGGCGGCCGGGTCGTCAACGTCACCGGCGGCATCCCCGGCGCCCCGATCGAGCTGGACAACCTACAGGCGGAGAAGCGCTTCCTGGGCTGGACGTTCAGCCAGTACAACCACACCAAGACGATGCTCATGGCGATGAGCCACCGGATGGCGGAACGGCTGCGCGAGCACGACGTGGCGGTCAACGTGGTCTACCCCGGCCACGGCGACACGCCGATGAACCGGCAGATCGCGATGTCCGCCTTCCCCTACGTCTACCGGCCCCTGGCGCCGCTGGTCAGGCTGATCGCGCCGCTGGCCTTCGGCGACCTGGCCAAGCCCGCGCGCTCCAGCGTCCACCTCGCCGCCAGTGACGAGGTGGACGGCGTGAGCGGCGCCTACTTCGGCCAGAACCTGCGGCGCCGCCCGTGGCCCGGGACCGTGCTGGACGAGCGCGTCCGCGACGCGGTCTGGGACCTGTGCGAAAAGCTGAGCGCCTAGGACGCGGACGGGATCGGCGGGCCCTCGCTCGCCTGCACCAGCACGAAGCCCTGCCCCTGGAAGGCCAGCTGCATGGCCTCGCCGCTGCCCCGCCCGATCAGCGCTCCCGCCTTGAAGGTGCGGTTGACGCCCACGTTGAGCCCCGCGCTCCAGCACACCGCCGACTGCCCGTCGGCGAACGTCGGCGCCTGCCCCGCGTCCAGCATGACCGGGCTGCCGTGGGCGGTCACCGCCACCCAGCCGGTTCCCGTGACCGTGGTGTTGAACAGCCCCCCGGCGGCCACGCCCGCCCCCTGCACCCGGTTGATGTCCCAGGCCAGCTGCGGCTCGAAGGCCAGCAGGTTGCGGCCGTTGACGGTCAGGCCCTCGTTCTCCAGGTAGAACAGGTGGATGTCGTCGGCGTTGTCGGCGAGGTAGAGCAGGCCGTCGCCCTTCACCCGCATGAGCGGCACGCCCTCGCCGGTCATGACCTTCTTGAAGAGCTTGCTCACGCCGCCCGAGCCTTCGTAGTCGAAGGTCATCTGGCCCTGGAAGGCCACCATGGAGCCCTGGCGGGCCAGGACTTCCTGCGGCAGCCGTACCCGCAGCATCTTGGTGTTCTGCAGCGCGAAGGAGCCCTGCGCCTGCTGGGGGTCGAGGTTGCCGAAGAAGGAGCTACGCATGTCCCGGTCAACGCGCGGATCCCGGCTTCGGTTCCCCGACCCCCTCCGATCAGTCCAGCCAGCCGTCCGGCAGCGGTTCTGGCAGCGGGGCGCTCGTGCGCAGGCGCCGGAACTCGCCCCGCTCGGCCGACTCCGTGATCGCGGTCATGATCTCCAGGACGTGCAGGCCGAGCGCGCCGGAGGCCCGGTGGGGCGTGCCGTCACGCAGCGACCTGACCAGGTCCAGGACGCCCATGCCACGCCCGACCTGCGAGCCCTCGACGGGCAGCTCGCGCCAGTCGGCCTCCCGCGGCCCGCGCACCAGCAGCGGCCCGCCGAAGGTGTTGGGGTCGGGCAGCGACAGCGCGCCCTCGGTGCCGAGGATCTCGATCCGCCGCCTCGGGACGGCCGAGTCGAAGCTGAACGTCGCCGACACCGACGGCCCGCTCGCCAGGTCGATCAGCGCGTGCACGTGCGTGGCCACCTCGACGGGGAACGTCGTGCCCGCCCTCGGTCCCGCGCCCGCCACCCGCACCTCACGGGCCCTGCGCGTGCTGCCCGCCACCTGTACGGCGGGGCCGAGCAGCGCGGCCAGCGCCGTGAGGTAGTACGGCCCGAGGTCGAACATGGGCCCGCCGCCCCGCAGATAGAAGAACTCGGGACTGGGATGCCACGCCTCCGGCCCCATCCCCTGCACGGCCGCGGTGACCGCGACAGGCTCGCCGATGATCCCCGAGCGCAGCGCCCGCCCCGCCGACTGCAGCCCGGCGCCGAGGAAGGTGTCGGGGGCGCTGCCCACGCGCAATCCCAGCCCCTCGGCCTCCGTCAGCAGCTTCTCGCCCTCGTCCAGGTCGAGCGCGAGCGGTTTCTCCCCGTACACGTGCTTGCCGGCCCGCAGCGCCGCCAGGCCGACGGCCGCGTGCGCGGCCGGCACGGTGAGGTTGACCACGATCTCGACCTCGGGCACCGCCAGCACAGAGGCCAGGTCGCCGGAGACCGGCACCCCGTGCTCGGCGGCGACCGCGGCCGCCCGCGCGGTGTCGAGGTCGGCGACCCCGATCACCTCGATCTCCGGGAAGTCGGCCAGGACGCGCAGGTAGGCGGCGCTGATCACACCGGCGCCGACGATCGCCACGCCGGTCATCGCACCTCCAGCGCGCTGAGGTAGGCGTGGCTGGCGGCCAGGGCGTCGAAGATGTCGCCGTCGCAGGAGTCGAGCTCGACGATCCGCAGCGCGCCGGGCTTGGCCGACAGGATCTCCGGCACCGGCACGACGCCGGAGCCGACGGCCGTGTGCGGCTGGTCCTTCACCCCCGGCCCGTCCTTGACGTGCAGGGCCAGCACCCGGTCGCCGAGGCGGCGCAGCAGCGCGGGCACGTCGGCGCCGCCGACGTAGGCCCAGTAGGTGTCGACCTCCAGGAAGATCTCGGGGGCCAGGAGTTCGAGCGCGTGCCGGCCGTCGATCATCGGCTCGATCTCCCACCAGTGGTTGTGGTAGCCGATCCGCACGCCGTACTCGCGGCCCTGCTCCGCCAGGGCCAGCAGTCGCTCCGAGGTGCGCAGCAGGCCGTCGTGGCTCGTGAACTCCTCGTGCGCGATGCCGCCCGGGATGATCGCCAGCTCGGCGCCGAGGGTGGCGATGGCCTCGAAGACGGGGCCGGTCTCCTCGCCGAGCAGCGCGTACGCGTGGGTGCTCGGAACGGCCAGGCCGAGCTCGTCGCAGAGCTCGCGCATGCCCCGGGGGTCGTTCATGGGGTCGAAGGGCTCGACCGCGCGGTAGCCGATGCCGGCGATCCGGCGCAGCGTTCCGTCACGGTCGGCTGACAAAGGGTCGCGGACGGAGTAGAGCTGGACGTTGAGGGGATTGATCATCAACTCTCCAAGGCAGGTGGCCGCTCCACCCATTCGACCACGCCGCTATTTTAGGGACGTGACCTCCCCTATCAAGCTCGACGTCTCGCTGGGTGCGGGCCTGCGCAGCGGATGCGGCTGCGCGAGCCTCGTGGTGCTGATCCTCGTGGCCATGGCCAGCATGTCGGCGCTGGGCGCGGGCATGACGACGTTCCAGACCGCGGTGACGCTGGGGTTGTTCGCCGGGATCCCGATCCTGGGGCTGATCGGGGTCTGGATCTTCCTCAGGCGCGGCACGGCGGCCTGGCTGGAGGGGACGACGCTGGTCAGGAAGGTCGCGTACCGGACCGTCCGGGTCGACCTGACGCGTGCCACGCTCGTCTACACCGGCCACTCGCTGATCGTGCGGGAGCCGGAGACGGGTTCGTTCCGGCTCGCGCTGCGTACCCCGCTGCCCGAGGACGTCGTCGACTTCCTCAAGGAGCACGCCGGCTCGCGGCGTCAGACCTGAACCGCCCGCGTGAACGTGTTGCGGTAGGCCAGCGGCGAGACCCCGACCGCGGCGTGCAGGTTCTGGCGCAGGGAGACCGCCGTGCCGAACCCGGCCCGCCTGGCCACCTCGTCCACCGGCAGGTCCGTCGCCTCCAGCAGGTCCCTGGCGTGCCCGACCCGCTGCCCGGTCAGCCACTTGGCCGGGCTCAGCCCGGTCTCCTCGCGAAAGCGCCTGGTGAACGTGCGCACGCTCATGCCCGCGTGCGCCGCCAGCGTGGCCAGGTCGAGCGGCTCGGCCAGCCGGCCGAGCATCCAGGCGCGGGTGGCCGCGGTGCTGGTGCCGGCGGGGTCGGGCAGCGGCCGGTCGATGTACTGCGCCTGCCCGCCCTCACGCGAGGGCGGCATCACGCACCGGCGGGCGGCCCGGTTGGCCACCTCGCTGCCGAAGTCGCGCCTGATCACATGCAGGCACAGGTCGAGCCCGGCGGCCACACCCGCCGAGGTGAGCACGTCGCCGTCGTCGATGTACAGCACGTCCGGGTCCAGCTCGACCAGCGGGAACAACGACGCGAACCGCGCCGCCTCCCGCCAGTGCGTGGTGGCCGGGCGGCCGTCGAGCAGCCCGGCGGCGGCCAGCACGAACGCGCCCGTGCAGATCGACATGACGCGCCGGTGCCCCTGGAGCGCGGCGCGCACGTCGCCGGGGAGCGTGCCGTCCACCATCACCGGGCCGCCGTGCACGCCGGTCACGAGCACGGTGTCGGCGGTCTCGAGCACGCCGAGATCGTGGTCGGGCGTCACCGAGTACCCGGCGTCGCAGCGCACCGGCAGCCCGCCCGGCGAGCACGTCACGATCTCGTAGAGCTTCTCGCCGTCCGGCGTCTCCGCCACCCGGAACACCTGGCCGGGCACACCGAGGTCGAGCGTGGCGAACTGGTCGAGCACGACGACCGCGACACGATGCACCATGGCCTGATTCTTTCACATATTGGCCCTCCGGCCACTTTCGCCCGCGTCGCCGGATCGATCAGCATGATCCGGTGAGAAGACTGCACCGTGCTTGGCTGGTGGCGGCCGTGGCCTTCGTGGCCATCCTCGGCGCCGCCGGCTTCCGCGCCACCCCCGGCGTCCTGATAGAGCCGCTCCAGCGCGAGTTCGGCTGGTCCACCGCGACGATCTCGCTGGCCGTCTCCATCAACCTCGTCCTGTACGGCCTGACCGCCCCCTTCGCCGCCGCCCTCATGGACCGCTTCGGCATGCGCCGCGTGGTCTCGGTCGCCCTGCTGCTGGTCGCGGCGGGCAGCGGCGGCACCCTGGCCATGACCGCGTCGTGGCAGCTCCTGCTGTTCTGGGGCGTCCTGGTCGGGCTGGGCACCGGCTCCATGGCGCTGGTCTTCGCCGCGACCGTCACCGACCGCTGGTTCGTACGGCACCGCGGCCTGGTCACCGGCCTGCTCACCGCGGCGGGCGCCACCGGGCAGCTCATCTTCCTGCCCGTGCTGGCCCACCTGGCCGAGGGGCCGGGATGGCGGGTGGCCTCGCTGACCGTGGCCGGGTGCGCGCTGGTCGTCGTCCCGCTCGTGTGGTGGCTGCTGCGCGACCACCCGGCCGACGTGGGCACCACCGCGCTGGGGGCCGAGCCGGGGGCGGGCCGTACGGAGCCGCCCGCCGTCAACGCGGCGGTCAGGGCGCTGTCGGTGCTCAGGTCGGCGGCGCGCACGCGGCCCTTCTGGTTCCTGGCCGGCGGCTTCGCCATCTGCGGCGCCAGCACCAACGGACTGGTCAGCACCCACTTCATCCCCGCCGCGCACGACCACGGCATGCCCCAGGCGAGCGCCGCAGGGCTGCTCGCGCTGGTGGGGATCTTCGACGTCGTCGGCACCGTCGCCTCCGGCTGGCTCAGCGACCGGATGGACGCGCGCATCCTGCTCGGCGTCTACTACGCGCTGCGCGGACTGTCGCTGATGGTGCTGCCGGGGCTGTTCGCCGCCACCACCGAACCGAGCATGCTCGTCTTCATCATCTTCTACGGCCTCGACTGGGTGGCCACCGTGCCGCCCACCGTCGCGCTCTGCCGCAAGATCTACGGCGCCGACGGCGGCGTGGTGTTCGGCTGGGTGTTCGGCTCCCACCAGATCGGCGCCGCGATCGCCGCCGTGCTGGCCGGCCTCACCCGCGACCAGCTCGGCACCTACGACCTGGCCTGGTACGCCGCCGGCGCGCTCTGCCTGGTCGCCGCCGCGCTCTCGCTGGCCATCGGAAGGGGGTCGCGCCCGCTCGCGGGGACGCCGTCGGGCATGCTGGTCAGCGATGAACGACGAGCTTGAACTGAGGGTCCTCCCGCTGGTGGTCAGGATCGAGCGGACCGCGCCGCCCGAGCGCACCGACGCGCTGGAGGCGGCCGCCATGGCCGTGCTGAGCGTCCTGGCCGACCCGGGGGAGTGGAGCGAGGAACTGCTCGCCTGGCAGGCCACCGGGAAGATCCGCAAGGTGGTGCGCCGGGCGCGCGGGGCCGAGTGGGCGCGGGTGCTGGCGCTGCCGGGCCGTACCGTCGAGCATCGGTCGGCCGAGGTCCGCGTGCATCCGCCCGTCCCGCTCGACGGGTGGCCCAAGGACCTGTCCCGGCTTCAGGTGTCCGGCACCGACCTGGCCGACAGCGCCGCCGTACCGGCCGCCGAGCCGCCCGTCCTGTGGGAGAACCCCGCGCTGGAGATGAGCGCGGGCAAGGCCATGGCGCAGGCCGGGCACGCCGCCCAGCTGGCCTGGTGGGCCAGCGGGACGGCCGAGCGGGCGGCCTGGATCGAGCGCGGGCTGGCCGTCTCCGTGCGCACGGCGCCCTCGCGCGAGCGCTTCGACGCGCTGTCCGGCAGCGGGCTGCCGGTGGTGCGCGACGCCGGGTTCACCGAGATCGCGCCGGGCTCGTGCACGTTCGTCGCGGAGGCGCCCTGGCTGGCGGGCTCTAGAGCGCGATGATGTCGGCCAGCACGCCGCCCTGCGGGGTGAGGCGGTGCGGACCCGGCGAGTCGTAGACCACCATCAACCGCCCGTCCGGCAGCATCGCCAGGCCCTCCGGATGGTCGAAGCCGATCCCGAACGGCAGCTCGGCGACGGTCTCCAGGTCCTGGGCGCCGACCACGTCCGTGTGCTTGCCCGCCCGCCAGCGCACCACCCGCACCGGCCCGTCCAGGTCCATGCTGGGGCCGGTGAGCAGCAGCAGGTCACCGTCGTAGGGGCACAGGTCCCGCACGCCCAGCCCGCCCAGGTCCAGGAAGTGCTTCTTGTATGGCGTCGCCAGCCTCAGCCTGCCCCGGTCGGCCGGGACCGGGTTCACCTCCAGCACCACGGCCCAGCCCCGCAGCACCGGACCGCGCAGGCCCAGGAAGACCCGCCGGCCGATGACCGCGATGCCCTCGATGTCCAGGCCGTTGTCCTTGCCGGGCAGCGCCAGGAACGGGGCGAGGTGCTCGTCGTCGTCCAGGTGCCGGGCCAGGTTCTCCTTGCCGGACATGATCTCGCCGGGCAGCGGGCTGTTGGTGACCGGGTCCAGCGGGAGGCGTACCAGGATGAACCGGTTCTCCTCGCGCAGCACCGTGGCCAGGCGCTTGGCGGCCTTCTCCGGGTCCTTGGACTTGGGCTTGCGCCGCTTGAGGCTGTGGGAACCCACCAGCCACAGCTGGCCGTCGGTCCTGGCCAGGCCCTCGATGTCGGCCTCGTCGTGCGGGCCGGCGGGCAGGTCCACGTAGTCGGCCAGATGGAACGTTCGCTGGTCGTCGTAGCGCTCGCCGTTCCAGGCGAGGTGTTCGATCGTGGCGGTCTCGTCACCGGCCAGCCAGAGGCCGGCGCCGTCGTGACGTACCGCGGACAGGTTGGTGTGGGTCAGCGTCTCCCGCGAGGCGGGATCGAATCGGAGCTCCACCTGGTGCACCCTGCCATGATGACACTTCCATAGCTTCTTGCACGCAATAGCTGGATTTGTCGTACGCTCCCGTCGTGCTCGATGGGGAAGGTGGGACCGTGGGTTCCCGTGTGACAACGGCGGACAAGCCGAAGAACGCCTCCCCGCCAAGGCGTTCCCGCATCGGCGACCTGCGCATGCGGGACGTCTATCGCGGGCTCGCCGTGCTCGTCGCGGCGGCGGTCGCCGTCGTCGCTGTCGTGCTCGCACTTCCCTCCCGGCCGGACGAGGTCGCGGAACGGCCGGTCGCCGCGCCATCGACCGCCCCGCCGACCTCGTCCGGTGCTTTGCCGGCCGCCCCGTCGGGTGTCCCATCCGCCGCCCCCTCCGGTGCCTTGTCGGCGGCCCCGTCCGGTGCTCCGTCGGCCGCTCCGTCCGGTGCTCCGTCCGGGTCGCCGGCCGCCGTTCCGCCCGCCGGCAACGTTCATCCCGCCGGTACGGCCCAGCCCGCCGTCACCCCGTCCGCGGCCGTGCCCGCGCTCCCCAGCCCGGCGCCGTCGGTCTCCCAGGCGGCGGCGCGGCCCACGCCCTCGCCCGGCGCGTCCCTGGCGCCCGGATACACGGCCATGGAGGCCTTCCACGCCGACCCCCGGCTGCCGGAGGTGCCGGGGAAGCCGAAGAAGGCCGTGCTGCCCAAGCCGGGCCGCCGCGTGCTCGCGGACAAGCGGAGCGGCGTGGCCGTACCCCTGCTGGGCAGGCCTTGGAAGCGGCACCGCGGCGCGCCGTTCACCAGCAAGCAGGTGCTCCCCAAGCTGCGCGGCCGCGCCGAGCGCGGCATGATCGTGAGCTGCCCCGTCCCGATCGAGGCGCAGAAGAACCCGCGCGACACCGCGCTGCTGGCCGCCCGCTGGACGCTCAACCTCCACCCCAAGGGCGCCACCGTCCGCTGGCTGACCTCACAGCGGGTCAAGGGCGGCTGGGCGACGATCTACCAGGTCAAGTACGGCAAGCGGTCCTCTGTCGCCGCCGTCGTCGTGCTGGACGGGGGAATGGCCAAGCCGGGACTGGTGTTCGCTTCGATACCGGACACGCAACGTAAGCGTTGGCGTGACATCTACCGCGTCGTCTCTGGTGCCCGTGTTCTAGGGTAGAGATCATGGATGCGGCGATTTGGGGGAGTGACGCCGTGGAACGCTCTGGGCCGCCTCAGGAGCAGGACAAGAACAAGCAGAAGCCCTGGCGCGCCGAGGGCCTCCCGGGTGGTTCCGGCACCGGACGTCCCAAGATCAATTGGTGGCGCTTCGTCGTGACACTGCTCGTGGTGTACGCGGGCTTCTTCCTGATCTCCTCGTTCTTCGACAGCGAGCCGGTGGAGACGATCTCCTACACGGAGTTCACCAAGCAGGTGACGGCGAACAACGTCAAGGACGTCTACGCCGAGGGCACCGCGGTCCAGGGCGACCTGAAGGCCGCGGCCACGGACCCCGACGACAAGAAGCAGTACACGAAGTTCGAGACGGAGATCCCGGTCTTCGCCAACACCGACCAGCTCTACCAGCAGCTCACCTCCGCCGGAGTGCAGATCAAGGCCGCTCCCGTCGGCGGGCGCGGGCTCTTCCTGAACCTGTTGCTGTCGTTGCTGCCCGTGCTGCTGCTCGCGGCCCTGTGGATCTGGGTGATGCGCCGCGGCGCCAGCATGATGGGCGGCGGCGGCCTGGGCGGGCTCGGCAAGTCGAAGGCCGCCAAGCCGGTCGAGAGCTCCAAGATCCGGGTCACGTTCGACGACGTGGCCGGCATCGACGAGGTCGAGAACGAACTCGTCGAGATCGTCGACTACCTGAAGGACCCGGGCAAGTACCGCAAGCTCGGCGCCAAGCTGCCCAAGGGCGTGCTGCTCGCCGGCCCGCCCGGAACCGGCAAGACGCTGCTGGCCCGCGCCGTGGCCGGTGAGGCCAACGTGCCGTTCTTCTCCGCCAGCGCCTCCGAGTTCATCGAGATGATCGTCGGCGTGGGCGCCTCCCGGGTGCGCGACCTGTTCGAGGAAGCGCGCAAGGTCGCCCCGGCGATCGTGTTCATCGACGAGATCGACGCCATCGGCCGCGCCCGCGGCGGCGCCTCCGGCCTCGGCGGGCACGACGAGCGCGAGCAGACGCTCAACCAGATCCTCACCGAGATGGACGGATTCTCCGGCGCCGAGGGCGTCATCGTCATCGGCGCCACCAACCGGCCCGAGGTCCTCGACCCCGCCCTGCTGCGCCCCGGCCGCTTCGACCGGACCGTACAGGTCGGCCTGCCCGACGCGGCCGGCCGTAGCGCCATCCTCAAGGTGCACACCCGCGGCGTACCGCTGGCCGCCGAGGTCAGCCTCGACCAGCTCGCCAAGACCACCCCCGGCATGACCGGCGCCGACCTGGCCAACCTCGTCAACGAGGCGGCGCTGCTGGCCGCCAAGCGCGGCAAGGAAAAGGTCGGCACCGCCGACTTCGCCGACGCGCTGGAGAAACTGCAGCTCGGCGCCGCCCGCAGCATCGTCATGCCGGAGGAGGAGCGGGTCAGGACCGCCTACCACGAGGCCGGGCACGCGCTGCTCGGCATGCTCCAGCCCGGCGCGGACCCGGTCAGGAAGATCTCGATCATCCCGCGCGGCCGGGCGCTCGGCGTCACCCTGTCCACGCCCGACACCGACCGCTACGCCTACGACGAGAAGTACCTGCGCGGCCGCATCGCCGGCGCCCTGGGCGGCATGGCCGCCGAGCAGGTCGTGTACGACATCATCACCACCGGCGCCGAGAACGACCTGGAGCAGGTCACCATGATCGCGCGGGGCATGGTGGGCCGGTGGGGCATGTCCGCCAAGGTCGGCCCGCTCACCATCCTCCCGAACGACGGCCAGCAGCCCCAGGCCTCACCCGCCACCCTCGCCACCGTGGACGAGGAGACCCGCCGGATCGTGGACGAGTGCTACGAGGTGGCAGTCCGCATCCTGACGGAGAACCGCGACAAGCTGGAAGCCATCGTGGTGGCGTTGCTGGAGCACGAGACGCTGGACGAGGCGGGCGCCTACGCGGCGGCCGGGGTCACCCGGCCGGTGAACACCCCGCTCGAAGCCCCGCGCGCCAACGGCGAACTGCCTCGGGGCACGGACGCTCCCTCGGGCCCGGCGCCGCTGCCGGAGCCGTCGGTGGACGGGTCGCCGGTGGCCGACGCGACCGCGTCGGACGTGTCCGCCCCGCTCCCTCCGTCCTCGAACGGCGTCCCGAACGGGGTTGCGGGCGAGCCTTCCGACACACCCAAGTCCTGAGACGCCTTCCGGAGGCCCTGAGCTCGGGCCGGTTCCCTCCTTCATCTGGAGGGAGCCCGGTTCCCACAGGGCTTCCGAGAGGCGCTGATTCCCGCCGGTCTTCCTGTGGAAGGTCCGGTTCCCCGCCAAGGTGTCGCGGGGCCCTGTTCCGGCCGCCTTGCCGAGGGCCCTGGCTCCTGTCTTCCGCATGGCGGCCCCGGTTCCCTCGCGTGTCTTTCGAGGGTCCCGGATCCCTTGGGGCTTTCGTGAGGCTCCGGGTTTCATGAAGCCCGGCTCCAGAGCTTGCGCGGGGGCGCCGGTTCCTGCCGCGCTTCCGGCGACGCTTGGGTTGCGGCCTTCCGCGTGGTGGCCCCCGGCTTCCCCGCGTTTGGGAGGTCCGGGTTCTGGCTGGGCTTTCGTGGTCCCGGGATCCGCTCAGGGTTTGTCTCGCGGCTCTTGAGGGGCCGGGGGCTCGGTGGGTTTTGAGGTGGGCCGTACCTGATCTGAGGGGTGTTGGTAGACAGTTAGGTCAATTCGGGAAATAGCTCGATAAAGCGGAGGGTAGGTCCACCCGAGACAAACGATCGGGGGGACTTGTCGTGTCACTCAATGATGAGCTACTCGCACAACTGGGCGACTCCGGACTGCAGCAGATCGCCGGCCTGCTCGGCACCGACACGGCCACGGCGCGCAGCGTCGTCGAGGCCGCGACGGGCACCATCGCGGGCGGCATGGCCCGCAACGCCGAGAACATCGACGGCGCGCAGTCGCTGCGCAGCGCACTCGACCAGCATGTGGACGCCGACCCCTTCAGCGGTGACGTCGCCAGCCTGTCGAGGGACGGGGAGGGGATCCTGGGTCACGTTCTCGGCTCGCAGGGGACGGAGCAGGCGGCGCAGGGGCTGGCGCAGTTCGCCGGGATCAACTCCGGCACCATCATGAAGCTGCTGCCGCTCATCGCACCCATGATCATGTCCTTGCTGGCCAACCGCGCCTCCCAGCAGAACATGGACGCCGGAGCCGTGGCCGACGACCTCAACCAGGAACAGGCCGGCATGCAGACCGGCGGCCTCGGCGACCTGCTGGGCGCGGTGCTCGGCGGCATCTTCGGCGGCGAACCGCAGCAGAGCCAGCCGCAGCAGAGCCAGCCGCAGCAGAGCCAGCCGCAGCAGCCGCCCCAGCAGCAACAGCAACAGCAGCAGCCGTCCTCGGCCGCTCCGGGCACGTCGAACCCCGACTGGTGACCGGTAAGCTGGGGTGATGATCGTCCTCGCCTCCGCGTCACCCGCCCGTCTGGCCCTTCTGCGCACCGCCGGGCTCGATCCCAAGGTGATCGTCAGCGGCGTGGACGAGGACGCCTACACCGCGCACTCGCCCGCCGCGCTGAGCCTCGTGCTGGCGCAGGCGAAGGCGCGCGCGGTGGCGTCCGACCTGGACGAGGGGCTGGTCATCGGGTGCGACTCCATCCTTGAGCTGGACGGCCGGCCGTACGGCAAGCCGGGCACACCCGAGGAGACCGCCATCCGCTGGCGGATGATGCGCGGCCGCACGGCCCGCCTGGTGACCGGCCACTGCGTCATCGACGTGGCGGCCGGCCGGGAGGCCGCCGAGACGGCGACCACGGTGATCCGCTTCGGCCAGCCGACCGAGGCCGAGCTGGAGGCGTACATCGCTTCGGGGGAGCCGCTGCAGCTGGCCGGTGGGTTCAGCATCGAGGGACGCGGCGGGTGGTTCGTGGACGGCATCGACGGCGACCACGGCAACGTTCTGGGCATCTCACTGCCGCTGACCCGATCGCTGTTCGACGAACTGGGCCACTCGGTGACGTCCTACTGGCGGTAGCCACCTGTTGCGCCACTAACCACCATCGGCGCCGACCGTGCCGCCTGAACAGTCCTCCAAGCGCCGCCGCCGTCACCCAACACCACCGGCGCTCACCGCGCTGCTGGGCTCCGGGTAGGGATTCGCGTTGAAGAGGGCCTGTCACAGGGCAGCCGACGTGGAGGTTGTCGGCGCGGCGGCTACGTGGTGCCGCGCTGCGGAGCATGCCTGCGCGGGGGCGCCGACGCGGTGATTCTCGTCGTGGCACGTATGTGGCGCACGGGTGCCTTGTGCTCGACTGGGCGGTTGGTGAGCTGCGAAGGTGATCTTATGAAGCGCACATTCCAGGATCTGGTGGACGAGGCCGCGTCGGTGTCCGTTGAAGGCTGGGACTTCTCCTGGCTGGATGGGCGTGCGACGGAGGCGCGGCCTTCGTGGGGGTATCAGCGGCTCATGGCCCAACGCCTGGCTGGAGCTACCGCTGGGCTTGATATTCAGACGGGCGGTGGGGAGGTGCTGGCCGGGGCCGCGCGGCTTCCGTCGTTGATGGTCGCCACCGAGTCCTGGGCGCCGAATCTTGCCAAAGCCACCCGGCTGTTGCATCCGCGGGGGTGTGTGGTGGTGTCGGACCCGGATGAGCCGCCGCTGCCGTTCGCGGACGGGGCCTTTGATCTGGTGACCAGCCGGCATCCGGTGACGGTGTGGTGGGAGGAGATCAGCCGCGTTCTGGCGCCCGGTGGGACATATCTGTCGCAGCAGGTGGGGCCGGAGAGTGTGTTTGAGCTGGTCGAGTATTTTCTGGGGCCGTTGTCTGATGAGAGGCGGCGGGGTCGGCATCCGGATGACGCTCGGGCCGGTGCGGAACAGGCCGGGCTTGAGGTGGTGGATCTTCGGTTCGAGCGGTTGCGGACGGAGTTCTTCGACGTGGGGGCGGTGGTCTACTTTCTGCGGAAGGTGATCTGGATGGTGCCTGGGTTCACGGTTGAGGAGTATTTGCCGCGGTTGCGGGAGCTGCATGAGCGGCTGGAGAGCGAGGGACCGTTCGTGGCCACCACCACCCGCTTCTTGATCGAGGCTCGTAAGCCGGGGTGACCTCTCGTTGCGGCTTTGGCATCTGCGGTCCGCGCGAGCCCTACTGCCGTTCGTGGTGCGGGTGGGTGCTTTCGGGGCGTCGCCGGTGGCCGCAGGTGGTTCTCCTCCTTGCGCTGCCGCTGGCTGCTCGGGGTGGGGTTGTGGCGATAGCGGGGTTGGGGCGCCGTGCGGCGGGTTGGTGGGGGGTGGGCTTGGCGCCCCTCGGCGGTGAGGCTGGTGGGGCACGGTGGCTGGTCAAGGTGGGCCGTAGCGGCGGGGACCCCGTCCGACGTGAGAAGCGATCCCCACGATCGGCGGTCACTCGCGGCGGCGGGTGGGGGTGGGTTGGCTTGCCGTAACGGATGGTGGGAGTTTGTTGTATGGAGGTGCCGCGTCGGCGCTGGTGGGTTTTGTCGGCGGGGTGCGGCAACATAGCGGGTGTGCTATTGATCGACGTGGTCCGGGTGTCGGAGGCGGTGACGCGGACGTCGGCTCGGCTGGGGAAGGTGGGGCACCTCGCCGAGCTGCTCGGCAGGGTTGGCCCCGATGAGGCCGAGATCGCCATCGCCTATCTGTCCGGTGAGCTGCCGCAGCGGCAGGTCGGGGTGGGGTGGCGGACGCTTCAGGACATTCCGCCGCCTCGGCTGGCCGCCACTGCGACGCTGGCCCAGGTGGATGAGCTGTTGAGCCAGATCAAGGCTGTCGCCGGGCAGGGGTCGCAGGCGGCGCGGAAGGGGCTCGTGACGGAGCTGTTCGCGGGGCTGACCAGTCAGGAGCAGGCGTTTTTGACCCGGTTGCTCAGCGGGGAGCTGCGGCAGGGGGCGCTCGACGGGGTGATGATCGAGGCTTTGGCCAAGGCGTCCGGGGCGGCGTCGGCGGATGTGCGGCGGGCGTTGACGTTGCGGGGGTGGCTGCCCGCGGTGGGGGCGGCGGCGCTTTCTGGTGGGATAGCCGCTTTGCGGGCGTTCCGGCTGGAGGTTGGCCGTCCGGTTGCTCCCATGCTGGCCGGTAGTGCGGCCAATGTTGCCGCCGCGCTGGAGAAGGCCGCTCAGGCCAGGCCGCAGGCGGCTGAAGATGGCGCCTCGGGGGTGGTGGCGCTGGAGTGGAAGCTGGATGGGATTCGGGTGCAGGCGCACCGGTCCGGTGACGATGTTCGCGTGTTCACTCGCACGCTTGATGACATCACCAACCAGGTCCCGGAGCTGGTCGAGGCCATGCTGGCCCTTCCCGAGACCGATCTGGTGCTCGACGGTGAGCTGATCGCGCTTCAGCCGGACGGCCGTCCGCATCCCTTCCAGATCACGGCGAGCCGGGTGGCCAGCAAACTGGACGTCGCGCGGCTGCGCGAGCAGACGCCGTTGAGCGTGTTCTTCTTCGACGCGCTGCGGGCCGGTGGCCGGGACCTTCTCGATCTGGCCTATGCCGAACGGCAGGAGGCCCTGGCCACGACCGTGCCACCGGGGCTGCTCACTCCGCGCCTGGTCACCGGTGACGTGGCCAAGGCGGAGGCGTTCTTCGCCGAGGTCGTGCGCGCCGGGCACGAGGGGCTCGTGGTCAAGACCCTCACCTCACCGTACGCCGCCGGTCGGCGTGGTGCCGGATGGATCAAGGTGAAGCCGCGCCACACGCTCGACCTCGTGGTCCTGGCGGCGGAATGGGGTCACGGCCGCCGGGAGGGCAAACTGTCCAACCTTCACCTGGGCGCCCGCGACCCCGAGGGCGGCTTCGTGATGCTGGGCAAGACGTTCAAGGGCCTGACCGACGAACTGCTCGCCTGGCAGACCGAACGCTTCCTGGAGATCGCCGACGGCCCCACCGACGGCTGGACGGTCACGTTGCGCCCCGAACTCGTCGTCGAGATCGCCTTCGACGGGGTCCAGCGCTCCCCGCGTTATCCCGGCGGCATGGCGCTGCGATTCGCCCGGGTACTGCGCTATCGCCCGGACAAACGGGCCGATGAGGCCGACACCGTCGACACGGTCCGGTCCCTTATGGTCTGACGTCAGCGTTTGGGCCATTTCCAGCTGGGTCCGTCGAGCGGCCCCTGCCCGGCCACTCCGGTCTCGCCCAGTTCCTTCACCAGTTCGATCGTCGTGGCCTTGCGTCGTTCCAGCGCGGTGACCAGGGGCTTGGCGTGCGTAACCACGATCACCTGTGTCTCCTCGGCGGCCGCGGCGATCAGTTCGCCCAGGGGTTCGAGGAGGTCGGGGTGGAGGCTGGTCTCGGGCTCGTTCAGGACCAGCATCTCCGGCGGGCGGGGCGTGAGGAGCGCCGCCACCCACAGCAGGTACCGCAGCGTGCCGTCGGACAACTCCGCGCTGCCCAGCGCGCGCAGCAGTCCGTGCTGCCTCAGCGTGAGCTCCATGCGCGTACCCTCGAGCGCGATCTCCACCCGGCTGCCCGGGAAGGCGTGGTCGACGGCCGCGTCGAGCGCGTCCGCGTCGCCGATCTCGCGGATCGTCTGCAGCGCCGCCGCCACGTCGCCGCCGTCGTGTCCCAGTACCGGGGTGCGGGTGCCGATCTGTGCTTGTCGCGCTGGTGCGTGCGCGTCCGTCCGTAGATGGTCGTAGAAGCGCCACGATCTGATCCGCTCGCGCAGCACCAGCAGATCGGGCGCGCGAACCGGATCCGCCATCTCGCTGAGCATGCTGTCGAAGGGCTGCAGGTCGTGCGGTACGAACTCCCACCTGCCGCCGCGATCACGAATCTGTACGGCGGGGCCGCCCCGCTGGGCCAGCAACGTCGCGGGCCGGAGGATGGGCCCCGCCCAGGTCGCCTCGGCCTTGATCTCCGGGTCGAGGGAGAAGGCGGAGGCGGCACCGCCGTACCCGCCGGTGGGGATGGGCAGGCCCAGGTCCATGGCGTAGCCGAAGTCGTCTCCGGCGAAGCCCAGTCTGAGGCTGACCGGGCCGGAACGGGTCGTGCCCTGCACCGGGTGGGTGCCCTCGCGTACGCTCCGGCCGATGCTCTCCGGCCCGGCCCACAACGTGGACGCCAGGCCGCCCTCCCTGGCCAGCGCGGCGACGGCGCCGTTGCGCGCGGAGTCGGCGAGCAGGCGCAGCGCGCGGTAGAGGCTGGACTTGCCGCTGCCGTTGGCGCCGGTCACGACGTTGAGCCGCCCCAGGGAGACGAACAGCCTGCGCAGTGACCGGTAGTTCTCGACGGCGAGCGTGTTCATCATCGTGCCAGGGTACGGCGCGGCCAAATTGATCACGCAGCGTGCTCGCCGGTGAATCCAGGACACCACAAGATCAAAGGCGTACCCTCGAAACTCCAGTGAAACTTGTGATCAAAGTGATATATGTCACTACTTGACTCATTAAGTTGCCTTTACTCGGTCTTTGTCGCGTATGTTCACTCCGTTGCCGGGGCGTTGACTCGCCCCATCCTGCCGGGAACGGCCGAAGCGCGCGCCATACCCCCTCTCGCCTGGCCTTTCCCCGTCCTGTCCCCTATCTAGGACTGTGGTTCCCCTTGGGTCAGCATTCGACCAAGCCGTCTCGTCCGAACCGGTCCTCCGCAAGCGGCAAGCGCCGCTGGACCGCCTTGGCCGCCGGAGTCGCCGTCGTCGCGGCCGCCTCGACCACCGCCTGGGCAGCGGTTACCAACGGTGACGACAGCCGGCGCGCCACCGCCATGAACACCGCGGCCGTCCCTCCGGCCCAGACCCCGTCCGGGCGGCCCTCCGCCGCCTCGCAGACCGCCACCCCGAAGCCACAGCACGGCGGTCCGGCCCCATCTCAGGGCAAACCAGCGCACACCCCCTCGCCCAGTGGCCCCGAGGCGTCCCCCAAGCCGTCGTCAAGCCCCAGCAAAGCGCCTACCGCGCCCAAGGTGGCCAAGGCGGAACGGGCCTCCAAGCCGCGTACCCGGGTCGTCTCCACCGGTACCTGCGGGGCCTCCTTCTACGGCGAGCCCCAGATGACCGCCAGTGGGGAGCGCTTCAACCCGTCCGCGATGACCGCGGCGCACAAGACGTTGCCGCTGGGCAGCCGGGTCCGGGTCACGAACCCCAACAACGGGGACTCGGTGACCGTCCGCATCAACGACCGTGGGCCCTACGTGGGCGGACGGTGCCTGGACCTCTCGGAAGCCGCCTTCGACGCCATCGGCAACACGGGCTCGGGCGTCATGACCGTCAAGTACGAGGTCCTGGCCAGGTAACCCGTCACCTGCGCGTGCTTTGGCAGGCGGGTTTGGCGTGGATGCCCTCTCACGCGGCGGCGGGCTGCCACGGAGGCGGGCGCGCCAGGTCTCGCCGGTGTCCTGCATGGAGCCGGCTGTCCCGTGCTGAATCGGCGAAATTGGCCTCGCTTGTGGAGCCGGGGTCCCGTGTGGGCCGGTGTCCGGGTGCGGGCCGGTGTCTGGTGCTGGCCGGGGCGTGGTTGGGCTGGTGCCCCGCGTAGCCCGGAAGAACGGGCGCGCCAGGCCTCGACGGTGTCCCGCGTGAAGCTGGGGTTCTGTGGGGCCGATCTCGCACGTGCACGTGGGTTTCCGCGTGAGCCGGGTGGTGTGCGCCCGGGTGGTGTGTGTGCCCGGGTGGTGTGTGCGCCGGGTGCTGTGTGGGCCCGGGTCTCCCGCTTTGGGCGGGAGCCGGGTGGGCCGACGGGGCTAGCGTGGGCGGCGGTTGGTGTGAGGCCGGAGGCTCTTCTCCGGAGGCCCTTCTCCGGTCGCCTTCTCCGGTCGCCTGGGCTGATGGCCGCTCGTCGCGGTTGGTTACTTGATCAGGCGGACCGTCAGCGGGTAGCGGAACTCGTTCTCCGACAAAGCGGCCACGCCTCCGGCGATCGACAGGACGACCGCTGCGATCCAGATGACCGGTAGCAAGATGACGCCCACGATGGTGAACGGGAGCAGGAACGTCGCTCCGGTCACCGTGAGGTGGAAGTTGAGCGACTCCAAGGCGTGGCGGCGGATGTAGGGCGAGGTTTTGCCGCCGGTCAGCAGGAGGATCAGCGGGCCGATGATGGGCAGGCCGATCAGCGCCAGGAGGTGGGCCGCGGACGCGCCCAGGCGTTCGTTGCTCTCCGTGGGGCCGTGATGCTTCGGTGGCGCCGGGGCCGCTGTCCGGTGCAGGTGGGCTGCGGGGCGCGAGCCGTACAGCTCGGTCATGATGGGCATGAGGTCGCCGTGCGTGCGCGCGGTCATGGCGCGTTCGAGGCGGTCGTCGAACTCGAGCTTGTCGAACCGGCCCTCGGCATATGCGGCTTGGACGTGCTCCACGACGTGTTCGCGGTCCTGGTTGGTCACCCGCAGTTGGGCTTGGGGCACAGGTCCCGGGCCGCCCGGGGGTGTGGGTGCCTCTGTCATCGCGGCCATGCCTCTCCTTAGCTCAGGCGGTCTGGTCCTATGCTGCATCCTTTTCCGGTGTTGTGGGATCGGGAGGAACCCCGAAGTCTCCCTTAGAACAGCCCCGACGCGGCGGGCGCGAAACCGATATAAAAAGGAACCATGAGATGGCGAGACCGCTATGGGCTCCGGCGTCTGCGCGGGCCGAAGGTCGCTAAGTTCGACCGGGAGGCGACGGACGCCGACATCGAAGCGCTCATCGCCTTTGCCAAGTCGCGGCGCGGCGTCGAGTTCTACGTCGAACCGGAGACCTTTGCCACTGACACCACGGCCGTCGCCGTGGCTGACGACGGGGAGTGGACCCGGCGACGGGTGGGCTCGCCCGCTGTCATCCACAAGGTCGCCCGTGACCTGGCGCTGCCCGTGTACGACGTGCAGCTGACGGGGTATCCGCAGCGCATGCGCGCCTACAACGAGAAGCGGCGCAAGGAGGAGGGCGGGCTGTAGCCCGCCTGCCCTCGGGGTACGCGCCGGTCTGGCGCGTGCCCTTTTCGTGTGCCCGCGATCCTCCTGCCCGTCTCCGAGCAGCCCCTGGTTGTGGCCGCTCTGGTGCTGCTGGTTGTCCAGGGGCGACCTACCAGGCCGCTGCAGTGACCGGGCGGGGTGCGTGGCATCCGCCGGGTGGTGGGATCAGGTCCGAACGGCCTCCGAGTGGTGGGCAGGCCGCTACGGGGTCGCCGGATGGTGGGCTGGGCCGTCGCGGCGTGCGCTCGGGTGATGAGCCGGGCCGTAGCGGCGTTCGCGGGGTGGCCGGGGCGGTCAGGTGGGCGTGGCATCCGCGGGGTGGTGGTCAGGCGGTGATGGCGTCTGCGCGGTGGATGGATAGGCGGTGATGGCGTCTGCGCGGTGGATGGTCAGGCGGTGATGGCGTTTGCGGGGTGGTGGTCAGGCGGTGACGGCGTCTGCGGGGTCGTCCAGGAGTGAGGTCAGGGGGAGGAGCCAGGCGGCTCTCGGGGTGCCCATGGCGGAGTCCAGTTCGGCGGGGGTGGGCAGGCGGCCGCGCAGCAGTGAGGGCGGCAGGAGGTGCTGCAGGGCGTGCATCAGCAGGTTGGCCATGGAGTAGGCGGGATCTATGGTCAGGGCGCGTTCCAGGGCTATGACGGCCAGAACACTGTCACCGGAGCGCCAGCTGGACATGGCCAGCAGGGAAGCGGCGGCGGGGACGAAGCGGGGCTCCAGTCTGCGGGTCAGGTCCTTCCAGAGCGGGGTGTGGGCGTCGTCCATGAGGGTCCAGGCCTCGTCGCGGATGCGGATGATCGTGAGGTCCAGGCCGAGTTTGGCGGCTTCGGTGTCGTCGAGGCGGCGTCCGGCGGCGTGGGAGGCGATGGCGGCGCGGACCCTCACCAGGCCCTCGGCCACGAACTGGCGGGCGAAGGCTTCCGTGTCCGTTGAATCGGCCAGGCGGGCTCGGAGGTCGGTTACGGCGGCTGCCGTGGCGGCGCGCATCGACATGCGGACCGGGCCGGTGCACGGCGCGATGGTGCGTTCCAAGGTCTGGCGGTCGGGGAGGGCCACCATGCCGTGGACCGTCGCCTCGGCGGCCACCGGGCTGGACGTGGGGTCGTACGGGGTGCCTGTGGGCGGGCAGCAGTGGGGGAGGTCGCAGGTGTAGGACCAGTAGCGGCCGTCCTCCGCGCGCAGGGCTTCGCCGATCTTCACGCCCTCCGCTGCCGCCAGGCGTCTGGCCTCGTCGATCGCCGGGGTCACCAGCGGGCCGGTGCCGTAGCCGACGAGGATCAGTTCGGTGATCTTCTCCCGTTCCAGGACCGGGGTCAGGGGCGCGAGGGCGTCCTCGGGCAGGGGCAGGCTCCAGCGGGCCGCGATCTGGGCCTGGTCGGCGGCCATGCCGATCACGATCAGGCTTTCCGACGGATGGAAGCCGACCAGGTACGGCACCGCGGCCAGGATGTCGGACGGGGAGAGGAGGGTGAGGCACGGGGTCATGGGGCATGAGGGTGCCGTGGATGGGGGTGCGGCCGGGGAGCCGAAAGGCGTTCTGGGGATGGCCGGGGCTGGGGCAGATCCGGCTGTGGATAACGCGGGCCGTATTAGATAACGCGGGCCGTACCAGAGAGCCGGGCCGTACCGGATAGCCGGGCCGTACCAGAGAGGACGGTTAGGCGGGAGACAGGCGCTCGCGGACCAGCAGGGCGGCGCCCGCCACCGCGGCCGGCATGGCGATCACGGCGACGAAGGGGACCAGGAACAGCAGGAACACCGCCACCCCGAACCCCAGCGCGGCCGGCTTGTTTCCGCGGAGCAGGGCGAAGCGCTGCTTGCGCGCCAGCCCCCGCCTTTCCATCGAAAGGGTCGTGAGCTCCACTGTCAGGAAAAATCCGGAAACGGCGGCGCCTATCACCGGGATCACCGTCTGGCCCACCACCGGGATGAAACCGAGGAAGAACAGCGGGATGGTGATCAACAGTACCCACCCCAACGTCACCAGGCTGTCCCTGATCGACCGGGGCAGCGTCCGCCACCAGGGCAGTTCCTCATAGCCCGGCACCACGTCCACCGTCGCCGACAGCTTCTCGTAGAACGGCTCCCCGATCACCAGCGTGATCGCGGTGAACGTCACCACCGCCAGCGCCAGCCCGCCCACGAACACGACGATCGCGATCATCACCCGGAACGCGTCCCGCCAGCCCCAGGTGTCGGCGAACGGCGTCATCCAGTTGGCCAGTTCGATGGCGTTGTTGCCCAGGTAAACCAGTGCGGCCACGTAGACGGCAAAGGCGATCAGTGCGGGGATCAGTCCGAAGAGCCACCAACGCCCGTTACGTGCCACCCAGCCCAGCCCTTGAAAGAAGAAGCCGACACCGGCGAAGAAGTCGCGCACAGATCGCATGCCCGGCATGCTAGCGCGCGAAAACGCGCGGCCGTTCGGGGCCGCGGCTCGAAGGCGCCGCCCCGCCCGTCAGGGGCGCGGCGACGCCAGAACAGCCGACTAGCCGACCGAGAGCAGGTCCACCACGAAGATGAGGGTCTCGCCCGGCTTGATGCGGGCGCCGGCACCCCGGTTGCCGTAGCCGAGGTGCGGCGGGATGACCAGCTTGCGCCGGCCGCCGACCTTCATGCCCGCGACCCCCTGGTCCCAGCCGGCGATGACGCGCCCGCCGCCGAGCGGGAACGCGAACGCCTCGCCCCGGTTCCACGACGCGTCGAACTCCTCGCCGGTGGAGAAGGCGACGCCGACGTAGTGGACGTTGACCGTGTGGCCGGGCTTGGCCTCGGGGCCGTCGCCCGTGACCAGGTCGACGATCTCCAGGTCGGTGGGCGGGTTGCCCTCCGGGAAGTCGATCTCCGGCTTCTCGAGTGCCACGAAAGTACTCCTGATGAACGAAACGAATGGACCCGACGACTCTATGCTGTCGGGATGGCCCTTTCTCCCGATGGGATCCTGCTCACCGGGCGCGTCGCCGTGGTCACCGGCGGCGCCGAGGGGATCGGGCGGGTGGTGGCGGAGGCGTTCGAGGCCTTCGGGGCTTCGGTGGCGGTCTGCGATCGGGTCAAAATAGCGGGCGGGCAGGGGCTGGCCATGACGCTCGACGTGCGCGACCCGGTGGCCGCCGACGTGTTCGCCCGCGCGGTGGAAGAGCGCTATGGGCGGGTGGACATCCTGGTCAACAGCGCGGGCGCCGCCTGCCGCACGCGTTTCGCCGAGACCACGGCCATGGGCGAGCGTACCCTCATCGAGGAGAACTTCACCCAGCTCACGGCCATGATCCGGCGCCTGCTGCCGCTGATGCGGGCAGGCTCGTCGATCATCAACATCGGGGCGGCGCCGGGCTTCGCGATCCAGGCCGCGATGACCGCCGCGGTGGCCGGCCTCACCGCCTCGCTGGCGGCGGAGCTGGCGCCGATCCGGGTCAACGCGATCGCGCCAGGTCGGCCGCCGGACGACCTGCCCGGCGCCGCGGCGGTGGCGGTCTTCCTGGCCGGGGAGATGGCGAGGCTCGTCACGGGCACGACCATCCACGTCGGCCAGGAGTGATCACCAGCTCTGGTGGAGCGGCATGCCCTCGGTGTAGCCGGAGGACGACTGGATGCCGACCACGGCCCGCTCGTAGAACTCCTCCAGGGTCGTGGCGCCCGCGTAGGTGCACGAGGACCTGAGGCCGGCCACGATGGCGTCGATCTGGTCCTCGACGCTGGGGCGCAGCGGGTCCAGGTACATGCGGGAGGTGGAGATGCCCTCCTCGAACAGCGCCTTGCGGGCCCGCTCGAAGGGGCTGTCCTCGGCGGTACGCAGGCGTACGGCCCGCGCCGACGCCATGCCGAAGTTCTCCTTGTACTTGCGGCCGTCGGCCGCGGTGCGGGTGTCACCGGGCGACTCGTACGTGCCGGCGAACCAGGATCCGATCATCACGTTGGAAGCCCCGGCGGCCAGCGCGAGCGCGACGTCACGCGGGTGCCGTACGCCGCCGTCGGCCCACACGTGCCGCCCCAGGCGGCGGGCCTCGGCGGAGCACTCCAGGACGGCGGAGAACTGGGGCCGCCCGACCCCGGTCATCATGCGGGTGGTGCACATGGCGCCCGGGCCGACGCCGACCTTGAGGATGTCGGCTCCGGCGTCCACGAGGTCGCGTACACCCTCGGCTGTCACGACATTTCCCGCCGCGACCGGCACGGGCGGGTCAAGCGCCCGCACCGCGCGCAGCGCCGAGATCATCTTCTCCTGGTGGCCGTGCGCCGTGTCCACGACCAGGACGTCGATGCCCGCTTCCAGCAGTTCCTTCGCCTTGGCGGCCACGTCGCCGTTGACGCCGACGGCGGCGGCGATCCGCAGCTTGCCCGCGGCGTCGAGCGCGGGGTCGTAGAGGGTGGCGCGCAGCGCGCCGGTGCGGGTGAGGATGCCGATCAGGCGGCCCTCGCCGTCCACGATGGGTGCCAGGCGGTGGCGGCCGTCGTGCAGGCGGTCGAAGGCCACGCGCGGGTCCAGCCCGGCGGGCAGCGTCAGGAGTTCGGTGGACATCACCTGCGAGAGCTGGGTGTACATGTCCACGCCCTGGCAGTCGGCGTCGGTCACCACGCCGACCGGGCGGTTCTCCCAGTCGACCACGATGACCGCGCCGTGGGCGCGCTTGGGCAGCAGGTTGAGCGCCTCGCCGACGGTGTCGTGGGGCGTGAGGGTGAGCGGCGTGTCGTGGACCAGGTCGCGCTTCTTGACCCAGTCGACGACGTCGGTCACCACGTCGATCGGGATGTCCTGCGGGATGACGGTGATGCCGCCCCGCCGCGCCACCGTCTCGGCCATGCGACGGCCGGCCACGGCGGTCATGTTCGCCACGACGAGAGGGATGGTGGTGCCTGTGCCGTCGTTCGTCGAGAGGTCGACGCCGAGCCGGGATCCGACCGAGGAACGCGACGGGACCATGAACACGTCGCTGTAGGTCAGGTCGTAGGACGGCTCGAGTCCGTTGAGAAACTTCACGTTCGTCCATCCTATGCGGTAGCTGGTCAAGTCCCGCCATATGATCGGCCCTGGATACTTATGGGGGATGGAGGAGCAGTGGACGTCACGGAACGCGCCGAACTGCTGGTGGTCGGCTACGCCGTACGCACGACGAACGCCGACGAGATGGATCCCTCGCGCGCGAAGCTGCCCGCGCAATGGCAGCGGGCGGGGGCGCCGGGTGCGTTCGCCCACGTTCCGGGGCGAACGGACGAGAACCTCTACGCGGTGCTCACGGACTACGAAAGCGATCATCACGGGGCTTACACGCAGATTCTTGGTGTCGGGGTACGGACCGTTCCAAGGTTGCCCGAAGGGATGGTCGCGGTACGCGTGCCGGCCGGCCAGGCGCTGACACTGGCGGCGCGCGGGCCGATGCCGCAGGCGCTCATCGAGGCCTGGCAGCACGTCTGGAAGCACACCGAGTCCGGCGGCAGCCCGGCGCGCGCCTTCACCACGGACCTGGAGATCCACCACGCGGACGGCGCCGACCTCTACCTAGCGATCTGACGCCTCCCGCGGCAGGCCGAGCGCGTCGCATCCGGCGCGCACGGCCACGTCCCGGAGCACCTCCACGGGCGCGTCCTCGAACTGCACGGCGCAGTCGGCCACCCCGCCCAGCGCGATCGTCGCGCGCGCGGCCTGCTCCAGCGTCGGATTCTCCCCCACAAGGAGTACGGCCAGCCGCTCCCGCGAGGTGAACGCCCAGTCGACCAGCCCCAGGTCGGTGAGCGAGATCATCTCCCTGAGCAGGAGCATCACCGTGTCCCGGTGCCGCTGATGGAAGTCGAAGTACTCCCCGAGCAGGTCGGGGACGTCGATCTTCCCCCGCGCCTCCAGCCGTGACACGTACGCCTCGCCGTCCTGGAACAGCGGCTCGACGATGCTGCGTACCAGCTCCTCGCGGGAGGAGAAGTGGTAGTAGAGCGCCGGTTTGGTGATGCCGAGCCGGTCGGCGATGTCCTGCAGGCTCGTCTTCTGCAGGCCCTTGGCCAGGAACAACTCGCGGGCGACGGCCTGGATGCGGCTCTTGGTGTCACCGGGTCTTGCCATGGTCCCCAGTATGGCTTACCTTCCGTTAAGTCAGCTACTTACCTACCGTTAGGTAAAAGCATGCGTGTCCTCATTTCCGGCGCCAGCGTCGCCGGACCCGTCCTCGCCTACTGGCTGGCCCGCCACGGCTTCGCGGTCACCGTCGTGGAACGCGCGCCCACGCTGCGCAAGAGCGGCGGCCACGCGGTGGACCTGTTCCGCCCCGCCATGGACATCGCCGAGCGCATGGGCGTCCTCGACCGGCTCGAACAGGCCAAGACCGGCACCAGCCACCTCACCTACCACCGCGCCGGCAAGCGCCCGGTCGGGCTGGAGCTCGGCCGCCTCGTCACGGCCGTCTCCGACCGGCACGTGGAGATCATGCGCGACGACCTCAGCGAGATCTTCTACGAGCGCTCCCGCGACGGCGCCGAGTACGTCTTCGGCGACTCCATCACCTCCATCTCCGCCGACGGCGAGGTGACCTTCGAGAAGGGGCCGGCCCGGCGCTTCGATCTCGTGGTGGGGGCCGACGGCCTGCACTCGAACGTGCGCCGCCTGACGTTCGGCGACGCCGAGGAGCACTGGATCGGCGCGTACCTGGCGGTCGCGTCCATTCCCAACTACCTCGGGCTGGACGGGCGGATGGAGGTCGCCGCCGAGGTCGGCAGGATCGCCGGGATCTACGGCGCCGACCGGCTGCCGGACGCGCGGGCCCTGTTCCTGTTCCGCCCCGAAGGCCCGCTCGGCCACCACCACCGCGACGTGCCCCACCAGAAGGCCCTGCTCCGCTCGGCGTTCGCCGACATGGGCTGGGAGGTCCCGCGCCTCCTGGACGAGGCCGACGCCGCCCAGACCTTCTACTTCGACTCGGTGACCCAGCTCCGCCTGGACACGTGGTCACGCGGCAGGGTCACGCTGGTCGGCGACGCGGGGTACTGCCCCGGTCCGGCGGTGGGCGGCAGCACGAGCCTGGCGGTCGTGGGGGCGTACGTGCTGGCCGGCGAACTGGCCGCGCACGGCGGCGACCACACGCGCGCTTTCCCGGCCTACGAACACGAAATGTCCGACTATGTACGGCGGAGCCGCACCTTCGCCGTGGCAGCCGCCAAACGCCTGGTCCCCGCGACGCGCCTGGACGTCTGGGCCCTGGCCCAAGGGGCCCGCCTGATCAACCACCTCCCCGGCCCGCTGACCCGCCGCCTGGCCAAGCTGAGCGCCAACGGCCTCCGCCTGCACGACTCGATCACCCTGAAGCCCTACCACCCCCTCAGAACCCACGCCTGACCACCCGCGCGGGACAGGGAGCAACCCGGGACACGGTGCCGTGGCCGGGAACCAGGGGACCAGCCTTAGGGCGCGCGGCAGGACCAAGGCGGCGCCCGGCTTCTCGGCGGTCCGGGGCAAAGGGCGCCGCGTCGCGTGTAGGCAACACACCCGGGGATGGGTCGCGCTCCATCGGAGCCTGGGGTGGGGTGGTGCCTTACCAGGGGCCTGGTGGGGCGGTTCTGGTGTAGGGGGTCAGTGGCGGCGGGGGTGGAGGGTTATGGGGAAGGACGTGACGCCTCGGACGAAGGAGTTGCGCATCAGGCGGGGGCCGTCGGCGTCTGCCCAGGCGGCCGAGTCCACCCGGGCCACCCACTCCTCGAAGAAGATCTTGAGTTCCAGCCGCGCCAACGCCGCCCCCAGACAGAAGTGGGTGCCGAGGCCGAAGGCGATGTGGCCGCCGGGTTTGCGGGTGATGTCGAAGGTGTCGGGGTCGTCGAAGACCGCCGGGTCGCGGTTGGCGGAGCCGTACATGAGAAGGACCTGCTGGCCCTTTTTGATGCTCTGGCCGTGGAGGGTGGTGTCGCGGGTGGCGGTGCGGCACATGTTGAGGATGGGCGTGGTCCAGCGGATGAACTCCTCGACGGCGGTGTCGATCTGGGCGGGGTTCTCGCGCAGGTGGCGCCACTGGGCGGGGTGGCGGATGAGGGCGTCAAGGGCGGTGGCGATCACGGTGCGGGTGGTCTCGGCGCCGCCGTCGAGCAGGAGGAGGGCCTCGTTGGCCAGGTGTTCGTCGTCGTAGTCGGGGCGGGCCGACCATACCGACAGGAGGTCGTCCCGGGGGCAGGTGCGGCGCTCGGCGGCCAGGTCCAGGACGGCGAGGCCGAACTCGCCTGCGGCCACGGCGGCCTCGTGGGTGACGTAGCGCAGGCCGCCGCCGGCCGCGATCGTGGTCTCCGACCAGTGTTTGAGCTTGGGCCAATCGGCGTCGGGGAAGCCGAGCAGCCAGCCGATCATGCGGGCGGGGAGCGGGGCGGCCAGGGCCGGTACGGCGTCCACGGTGCCTTCGGCCAGGGCCTGGTCGATTTGTTCGGTGACCACGGACCTGATCCGGTCGGCATAGCGTTCGTGTACGTGGCGCGGGGTGAAGCGGCGGTAGACGAGGCGACGGCGCTCGGCGTGCTCGGGGTCGTCCATGCCGATCATGGACGGGTCGGAGGGCAACTGGGGACGGTAGCCGCCGGTGCTGGTCCAGAGCTTGGCGTCGCGTTCGATGGCGCAGATGTCGGCGTGGCGGGAGATGCCCCACAGGTCGTTGGCGGCGTCGTAGTGGGCGGGGGAGTGCTCGCGCAGCCAGGCGTAGAGCGGCAGGGGGTCGTCGGCGTATAGGTCGCCGTCGAGCAGGTCGATGCCCGCGTGCGGGCGCGCCGGTGGTACGTGCATGGGTCAGCTCCGGGGGTTCAGGGGTGGTGTCACGGAGCCGCCGCATCGCTCGCGCCTGCGACTGGGCGGTCAGGCGGGAAAGGTCGTCTCAGGGCCTCCAGAGCGGCTCGTCCACGGTGAAGCCGACCGGGTCGCCCCAGCGGTTGCGGTAGCCGACCTCGTGGACGGGACGGCGGGGCGCCACGCCCCAGCGGCCGGTCGGGTAGCCGAAGGTCACCGTGCAGGCCAGCCGCCAGCCTTCGCCTTCGGGAACACCGAGCAGGCGCAGCGTCTCCTTCGGGTGGAACATGCCGAGGATGGTGGTCAGCGCGGTGCCGACGCCGTGGGCGCGGGCGGCGAGCTGGGCGTTCCAGACGGCGGGGAAGATGGAGCCGCCGCTCGGGTCGTGCTGGACGAACGCGAACAGCAGCAGCGGGTAGCCGTCGAAGTGGTCGGCCAGGTACTGGGCTGAGGTGAAGACGCGGCGGGCCTGGTCGTCGGCCCGGTCGAGCGCGTCCTTGTAGTGCGTCTCGTACAGGCGGCGCAGGCCGTCCCGGTAGAGCGGCGCGAGCTCGGCCCGCAGAGCGGGGTCGTCGGCCAGCAGGAAGCGCCAGTTCTGGGCGTTGCCGCCGGTGGGGGCGCGGATGGCGGCGTCCAGGATCGAGCGCTGCACCTCCGTCGGGATCGGGTCGGGCTTCACCCGGCGCATCGCCCGCGTCGTGTAGAGGGCCTCGAAGACGTCCATCAGGCCAGTACCCCCGCTTCTCGTAGTTTGTCGGCCTCCGCGGCGTCGAGTCCCCACGCCGACAGGTCGGCCAGCCGGGTGGCGGGGGACAGATCGGGCGCGGGGGCGCCGAGCAGGCGCGGCGCCGGAACCGGCTGCCGGTACTCGCCCACCTGGACGAAGCTCTCCCTGGCCACGTTGTGCGGGTGTTCGATCGCCTCGCCCATGGTCAGCACGGGGGAGACGCAGGCGTCGGAGCCGTCGAAGACGGCCTCCCATTCGGCTCTGGTCTTCGACCTGAAGGCCTCCGCGAGCCTGGCCTTGAGCGCGGGCCACTGCTCCCTGTCGCCGCGGTCGGGCAGGTCGCTCAGCTCCATGAGGCGGACCATCTCGTCCCAGAACTGCGGCTCCAGCGAGCCGACCGCCACGAACCCCCCGTCGGCGGTCTCGTAGGTGTCGTACATGGGGGCGCCGGTGTCGAGCAGGTTGGTGCCGCGCGGGCCCCAGAAGCCGGACTGCACGCCGTGGTGGAACATCGCGAACAGGATCGAGGCGCCGTCCACCATCGCGGCGTCGATCACCCGGCCCTTTCCGGTGCGTTCGCGCTCGAAAAGGGCCAGCAGCACGCCGTACGCCAGCATCAGCCCGCCACCGGCGAAGTCTCCGAGGATGTTGATCGGCGGCGTCGGCTTGTCGCCCGCGCGGCCGAGCATCGACAGGATGCCGGAGATCGCGATGTAGTCGATGTCGTGCCCGGCGGTCGGGGCCAGCGGCCCGTCCTGGCCCCAGCCGGTCATGCGGCCGTAGACGAGCCTCGGGTTGATCTCGTGCAGGTCGGCGGGGCCGATGCCGAGGCGTTCCGCGACACCGGGGCGGAACACCTCGATGACCACGTCCGCGTTCCGCGCCAGTTCCTTGAACGCGCGCACGCCCTCGGGCGACTTCAGATCGAGGCCGACGGTCTGTTTGCCGCGGTCCATCACGTCCGTGCGCGGCCTGTCGGTGACCGCCTTGACGCGGTCGACGCGCAGAACCTCGGCGCCGTGGTCGGCGAGCATCATCCCCGCGAACGGCCCTGGCGCGAGCCCCGCCAGCTCCAGCACCCGCACTCCGGCCAGCGGACCTTCACGCATGAACATCTCCTCGACTCTGTTCCGGTACGGCGGGCGCGACCCGGCACCGGGCGCCCACCCTAGTAGAACAACCTTCGGTAGCAGGCCGCAACCATGCCGGGCTCATGTGATCACACTCTTCCGCACTCCCACTTATGGGAAACTTGCCCACTGTTGTGGAGGTTGGACATGGTTTCGGAACAGCTCGTCGCTCGGCGGTACCAGTTACTGCGCGAGCTGGGGCGCGGCGGCATGGGCGTGGTCTGGGAAGGTCGCGACACGCTCCTCAACAGGCAGATCGCGATCAAGGAGGTGCTGCTGCCCGACGGGGTCCCACCCGCCGACCGGGAGCGGCAGCTTTTGCGTACCGCCCGCGAGGCGCGCACGGCCGCCCGGCTCAACCACCCGTCGGTCGTCGCGATCTACGACGTCGTCGAGGAGGACGGCCGCCCCTGGATCATCATGGAGATGCTCAGGGCACGATCCATCGAGGAGATCGTGGCCACCACGGGCGCGCTGCCCATCCCGCAGGCCGCCGAGGTGGGCAGGCAGGTGCTCTCCGCGCTGCGCGCCGCGCACGAGCTGGGCATCCTGCACCGTGACGTCAAACCGAGCAACATCCTGCTCGACGACGACGGCAGGGCCGTGCTCACCGACTTCGGCATCGCCACCGCCGAAGGCGACTCCTCGCTGACCAGCACCGGCATGGTCACCGGCTCGCCCAGCTTCCTCGCGCCCGAGCGGGTACGCGCCGCCGAGGCCGGGCCCGCCTCCGACCTGTGGTCGCTGGGCGCCACCCTGTTCGCGGCGCTGACCGGGCGCTCGCCGTTCGAGCGGGGCGAGGCCATGGCCACGCTCACCGCGCTGCTCAACGAGGAGCCCGACTACCGGCGCATCCCGCCCGCCATGCATCCCGTGCTGCGCGGGCTGCTGCGCAAGGAGCCGCACGAGCGGCTGGGGGCGGAGGAGGCGGAGCGGCTGCTGGCCGGGCTGGCGGCCGGCCGTACCGAGGAGTCGGCGGAGAAGGTGGGCAGTCGCAAGCTGCTCGTCGCGGCCGTGGCGGCGGTCGTGCTGGTGATCGGCGGGGGCGTGAGCGCGTACTCGATCCTGTCGGCCGACGCGGAACCCACCCCGCGCCTCGCGCAGCGCGCGGCCAGCAGCCCGATGCCGAGCGTCTCCACGCCGACCCCGAGCCCCACGCTGTCACCGACGCCGACCCCCACCCCGACCAGGACCAGACCGCCGATGCGGGTCTGGACCTCGCCCGACGGCTGGTCGATCTCCCGCCCCACCGGCTGGCGGGGCGCGCGCGGCGACGGCTCGGCCACCTGGACCAGGCCCGACCGGCGCGGACAGCTGGCCGTCAAGCCCGTCTACTCCGAGACCGACCCGCACCAGCTCCTGCGCGACGAGGAGGAGATGTTCAAGGAGAGCGGCCAGGAGTTCACCACGGTCGGTCGCAAGGTCGTCAGGCACCGCGGGGTGGCCGCGGTCGAGTGGGAGCTCACCTGGCGGGCAGCGGGCGGCGCCGGCGAGACCGCCTGGGCGCAGGCCGGGCAGCGCTACCGCGAGGTCAGGCGCGCGGTCACGGTCGGTGAGACCGCCTACGTGCTGTCCTGGACCTTCACCGAGGCGCAGTGGCCGCGGCACCGGGAGCTCATGCGCAAGGTGATCAACAGCTTTACAGTGGGCGCATGACGCCCTGGAACCTGCTGGCGCTGCCGCCGCTGCCCGAGGAACTGCTGCGGGGCCTGCTCACACCCCTCGGCGATCGGGTACGGCTGAGCGTCCCCGCCCGGCGGGACCGGGCCGCCATGCTCGACGCCCTGCCCGAAGCGGAGATCGTGCTCGGTGACTGGTCGGCCGAACTCGCGCTCGACGCCGAGGCGGTCGCGGCCGCGTCCCGGCTCGCCTTCGTGCAGCAGCCGTCCGTCGGAGTGGACGGGCACGACCTGCCGGCCCTGACCGCGGCCGGGGTGCCGCTGGCCAACACCGCCGGGGTCAGCGCCGTGGCGGTCGCGGAGTGGTGCGTGTCGGCGGCGCTGGCCGTACGCAGGAAGCTGCGCGAAGCCGACGCCGCGGTACGCGCGGGTCGCTGGCCACAGCAGGAGCTGCAGCCGAGCGAGCTGTCCGGGTCGAAGGTCGGGATCGTCGGCCACGGCCCGATCGGCGCGGAGTGCGGCCGGTTGTTCCGCGCGTTCGGCTGCCAGGTGACCTACTGGACGCGTACCCCGCGCGAGGACCCCGCCTACACACCGCTGGAGACGGTCGTGGCCGAGTCCGACGTGCTCGTGGTGGTCATCGCGCTGTCGGAGCAGACGCGCGGGCTCATCGACGCGCGGCGGATGAAACAGGGCGCGCTGCTGGTCAACGCGGCCCGCGGCGAGGTCGTGGACCAGAGCGCTCTGGTCGAGGCGCTCGGCGGCCACCTGGGCGGCGCGGCGCTCGACGTCTTCACCACCGAGCCGCTGCCCGCGGACGACCCGCTGCTCGGGCTCGACCGCGTCCTGCTGTCGCCGCACATCGCGGGCGTCACGGGGCAGGCGACGGGACGCCTGCTCAAGGCCGTCATGGACAACCTGGAGGCGGCGGTCGACGGGCGGCCACTAGTCAACGTTGTCAACAGGGCAGATGCGATTGTCACCAGGAAGTTTGGTGATTCGCCCGCGGCGTAGGCTCTCGACCTGGCACTGTGAACAGTTTTCGTGTCTTTAACAGACCCCGGTCTGTTCTATGTGTTTGGAGGGAGATACGGTCTTACGGACGATCTCTACCAGCTCCAGGGGGTGTTCCGTGACGACAGACATGTCGACACACCAGAGGGCCGTAGAGCACATCCGGCAGTCGTACGCCGAGATTCCAGGGGACGCCGCGCCCCGCCTGGCCAAGGCCACGTCGAACCTGTTCAGGTTCCGCGACAACGGCAAGACGGCCAAGCTCTCCGCACGTGACCTCGACGAGGTCATCAGCGTGGATCCGGTCACGATGACGGCGGAAGTCCAGGGGATGACGACCTACGAGAACCTCGTGGACGCCACCCTTCCGCACGGGCTCATGCCGTACGTCGTGCCGCAGCTCAAGACGATCACGCTCGGGGGAGCGGTGACGGGTCTGGGCATCGAGTCGACCAGCTTCAAGGACGGTCTGCCGCACGAGTCGGTCGAGGAGCTCGAGATCCTCACCGGCGACGGGCGCATCGTCATCGCCCGCGACGACAACGAACACCGCGACCTCTTCCGGGCCTTCCCGAACTCCTACGGCACGCTCGGCTACGCGCTGCGCATCCGGATCAAGCTCAAGGCGGTCCAGCCGTACGTGCATCTCACGCACGTGAAGTTCACCGACGCGGACAAGTGCATGCTGGCCATGCAGGAGATCTGCGACACGATGGTGCACGACGGCGAGCAGGTCGACTTCATCGACGGGGTGTTCTTCAGCCCCGACGAGATGTACATCACGCTCGGCCGCTTCGCCGAGCGCGCCCCGTACGTCTCGGACTACACGGGTATGCGCATCTACTACCAGTCCATCCGCAAGCGCAACCGTGACTGGCTGACCGTGCGCGACTACCTGTGGCGCTGGGACACCGACTGGTTCTGGTGTTCGCGCGCGTTCGGCGTGCAGCAGCCGGTCGTCCGCTCGCTCATGCCGCGCCGCTACATGCGCTCCGACGTCTACCGCAGGCTCGTCGCCCTCGATCGCAAGTACGGTTTCACCGCCCGCGTCGACCGGTGGCGCGACCAGCCGGTGCAGGAGTCGGTGATCCAGGACGTGGAGACGCCGGTCGAGCGGGGCGCGGACTTCCTCCGGTTCTTCCACGAGAAGGTCGGCATGACGCCGGTCTGGATGTGCCCGCTCAAGTCGTCGAGCGACTGGCCGCTCTATCCGCTGGAGCAGGGCAAGCTGTACGTCAACTTCGGGTTCTGGGGGCTGGTCCCGTTGCCTCGGGGGCAGTTCGACGGGTACTACAACCGGCTCATCGAGAACTCTGTGCACGAGCTGGACGGGCACAAGTCGCTATATTCGACCAGTTTCTATGCCCGTGAGCAGTTCTGGCAGCTGTACAACGGCGATGCTTACTGGCCGGTCAAGCGGGAATACGATCCGAACGGTCGCCTGCTTGACCTGTACGACAAGTGTGTGCGGGGAAGGTAAGTGATGGCGCTCGCAACCATCTTTGAAAAAATCGTCGGTTCCCAGTCGAACATCTCGTTCCTGGCCTATGACGGCAGCAAGGCCGGGCCGGACGGGTCGGACGTCACCATCGAGGTGAAGTCGCCCATCGCGGTGGCGTACCTGGCTCAAGCTCCGGGGGAGCTGGGTCTGGCGCGTGCCTATGTCTCGGGGCACATCGATGTGCACGGCGACATCTACACGTTGCTCGACCGTATGTGGAACATCACCACCAACGACCTGACTCTTGCCGAAAAAGTGGACGCCGTCCGCTCTTTGGGCATGAAGCCGCTGATGATGCGTGTTCCGCCGCCTCCGCAGGAGATGCGGCAGAGCACGCTGGCCAAGCTCGGCTCCCGGCACGCCAAGCAGCGCGACGCCGAAGCCATCCACCACCATTACGACGTCTCCAACCGCTTCTACGAGTGGGTCCTGGGCCCGTCGATGGCGTACACCTGCGCCGTCTACCCCACCCAGGAATCCACGCTGGAAGAGGCCCAGTTCGCCAAGTTCGACCTGGTGGCCAAGAAGCTCGACCTGAAGCCCGGCATGCGCCTGCTCGACGTCGGCTGCGGCTGGGGCGGCATGGTCATGCACGCCGCCAAGAACTACGGCGTCAAGGCACTCGGCGTCACCCTGTCGAAGCAGCAGGCCGAATGGGCCCAGGCCGCCATCAAGGAGGCGGGCCTGGAGGACCTGGCGGAAGTCCGCTTCATGGACTACCGCGACGTCCCCGAGGGCGACTTCGACGCCGTCAGCAGCATCGGCCTGACCGAGCACATCGGCGCGGCCAACGTACCGGCCTATTTCTCTTTCCTGTACGGCAAGCTCCGCCCCGGCGGCCGCATCCTGAACCACTGCATCACCCGGCCCACCGGCAAGGAGAAGACGTTCAACAAGGGCGGTTTCATCAACCGCTACGTCTTCCCCGACGGTGAGCTGGAGTCGGTGGGTTACCTGGTCAGGCAGATGGAGGACCTCGGCTTCGAGATCCGCCACGAGGAGAACCTGCGCGAGCACTACGCCAAGACGCTGCGCGCCTGGTGCGACAACCTCGACGCCAACTGGGAGGACGCGGTCCAGGAGGTCGGCATGGGCACGGCCCGGGTGTGGGCCCTGTACATGGCCGGCTGCATCGTGGGCTTCGAGCGCAACAAGGTCCAGCTGCACCAGGTGCTGGGCGTGAAGCTCGACAAGGAGGGCCGCTCCGGCGTCCCCCTCCGCCCCGCCGTCAACTGGCCGTAGACGTTCCCCCTCCGCTGGAGCCCACCCCGGGCTCCAGCGGAGCACGTTACGGTGCCACCAGGTCGTCGAGCGGAACCGAGACCAGGATCGGCGACTCCAGCTCAAGCCGGTCCCGATGCACCCGGTGCAGCCGATACTCCGAGACCACCGCGTCCAGGTGAAACTCCCTGACCTCGGTGATCTCGTATTTCTCGTCGAGCAGAACCAGCAGATACAGCGGGATCCCCGCGTCGGCGTATTGGATCCGCTTGTCAGTGAGATCCTCGCGGACCGTCCCGGGCGAGGCGACCTCGGCGACCGCCCGGACATGTGAAGCATCGGCCTGCGAGGGACCGTAGTAGACCGCCACGTCCGGCCGCCGGAAGGTGAACGTCGGCTCCCGCCACAGCACCACGCCGATACCGGTCTCAATGCTCAGGCATGGCCCGGCGGCGGGGCGGGCGGATTCCAACGCTCCAGCCAACCGGCGTGCGATCCGGTTGTGCCGGGGAGCCGGTGACTCGCACTTGATCACGTGTCCGTGGACCACTTCGATGGTTTTGCCGACGGCCTCCGGCAGTGCCCGAAACTCCGCCTCGGTCATCGCCGCGGGGAGCGCGTCGAGCCAAGAAGGAACCGCCATCCGGGTCTCCCTCGCTCGTGTCCGATGCGGACAAGGGAAGCGTATTTGCCGGTCCCATCGCCACCCGCTCCGGGAAAGTGTCGGTGGCGGGTGGTTGGCTCGGGGTATGCGTTACGGCATTGACATCGCGATTCTCGGTGATCTCGCGGAGCCGGCGCGCCTGGTCGCCCTGGCTCAGGAGGCCGAGGCCGCCGGGTGGGAGGCGGTGCTGGTCTGGGACCATCTGGCCTTCGCCTGGGGGACGCCGTCGGCCGATCCGTGGGTGGCGCTGGCCGCCGTGGCCCAGGCGACCTCGCGCGTCAAGCTCGGCACGGCGGTGACGGCCGTGGCCCGGCACCGACCGGAGCGGCTGGCCCAGACCGTGGCCACGCTCGACCGGCTGAGCGGCGGCCGGGTGATCCTGGGCGCCGGGCTGGGCGGGGTGACGGCGGAGTTCACCGCCTTCGGCTCGGCGCGTCCCGGCGGGGCCGTGCTCGACGAGGCGCTCGGCGTGCTGGACGCGCTCTGGTCCGGCGACGAGGTGCGCCACCGCGGCCCCCACTACACCGTCGACGGCGTACGGCTCGCGCCGCTGCCCGTCCAGCGTCCCCGGGTGCCGGTGTGGGTCGGCGGCACGGCTCCCGCCGCCCTCCGGCGTGCCGCCCGCTGGGACGGCTGGATCGTCGCGGCCGACGACCAGGAGGGCCGCATGTCGCTCACGCCGGACGCCCTGGCCGCCCAGGCCGGTGAGCTGCGCCGGGCGGGCGCGGGCGACCTCGACGTGGCGGTCATCGGCGTGAGCGAACCCGGCTCGTCGGTACGGGCTTACGCCGAGGCGGGCGCCACCTGGTGGCTCGAACACCTCCACGGCTACCGGGGATCGATGGAAAGCCTGGTGGAGCGCGTCAAGGCGGGCCCGCCCGGGTGAACGCCAACCGCCGCGTCAGCCCGCGATGAACAGGCGGTCCAGCTGGTATTCGATGATCTCGACGGCGGCCTCGTGGCTGCGCTGCCCGCTGAGGACGCTGGAGGTCAGGCCGTTGGCGAGAGCCAGGAGGCCGGCGACCTCGGTACGCGGGTCACGATCGGGGGCGATGTCCCCGGCCTGCTGGGCGGCGGTCAGCCGTACGGTGAGGAAGTTCTCCAGCGCGTTGGGCAGGGTGAGCCCGACGGCGGCGAGTGCCGGGTCGGTGAGGGCGGCGGTGTAGTAGGCGGTCCAGGCCATGGAGTCGTGTTCACTCTGCTCGTCGAACGGCACGCTCACGCCGAGGACGGCGGCGAAGACGCCGCGCGGTGTCAGCTCGCCCGCGTCGGCGGTCCGCTGCCTGAACCGGCGCTCCATGCGGGCGCCCAGTTCGGTGAGGCCGGATTCGAGCAGGGCCTGCTTGTTCGTGAAGTAGTACTGGACGACGCGCAGCGAGACCCCGGCCTCGGCGGCGATCTCACGCATCGACACCGCCTGCAGACCGCGGGTGCTGGCGATGCGCAGCAGCGCGTCGGTGAGCTGCCGCCGCCGCTCGTCATGATCCACCTGTCGGGGCATGCCCGTGTCCTGCCTTTTGCCGGGGGAAGGTGAGGATGCGCTCGATGACCAGGTCCGGAGCCTCGACGGACAACGAGTGTCCGGTGCCGGGCACGATCTCCACGCGCCAGGACGGCGCGATGCCGGCCAGCCGCGCGGCCACGGCCCGCGGGTCGAGCAGCGTGCTGCGCGCGCCCAGCAGCATCTGGACGGGCACGGGCACCTGGCGTATCCGCTCGTCGGTGTAGGCGGGCGGCACGGGCAGCCGCCGGCGGAAGGACCATCCGGCCCGCGTCAGCCTCACCAGCCCATCCTCGCGCAGCACCCCGTTGTTCACGACGCCGGCCATGCGGTGCCGCAACGGGCGGGGAAGCAGGGAGGCGAGGGCCCCGGCGAGGGCCCATCGGACGAACCGCTTGGGCAACGGCGCGAAGCCGCCCGGGTCCACCAGCGTCAGCGCCGCGACCCGGCCGCCCTCGCCGAGCTGCTGCTCCACCGCGGTCCAGCCGCCGTAGGAGAAGCCCGCCACGTGTGCGCGCTCGACGTCGAGCGCGGCCAGGACGTCGGTGAGCCAGCCGCCGACCTCGGCGCCGTTCGTGAGCGGCCGGGTCTGAACCGAGCGGCCCGGCTCGCCGAGGGGATCGACGGTGAAGACCGGGCGGGTGCGCGCCAGCGGCTCGATGTAGCGGTACCAGGCCAGCGCGTTCCCGCCGGCACCGGCCACGAGGACCACGGGATCGCCTTCGGCGGGCCCGGCCCGGTGGATCCGTACCTTTCCCGCGCGGGTCTCGACGTCGAAGGCGTCCACCGGCACCGGCCACAGCTCGCCGAGCATGCGGTCGTAGACGGCGTGGAACCTGTCGCGGGCGGAGTCGTTGGTGAAGCCGGACGGCCGATCAGGTGCGCGCATGATGACCTCGTCTCCCGAATGGATACAGTTGTATCCTAACGCGGATCGACGCGCTGGAGGAGGCCGTAGACGAATCGGGCACGGTAGGTAGTGCCGGAGTGCGGGAAGGAGACGGCCCAGTGGTGGGGCGCGGCGCCCTCCTCCTGGACGGCGCCGGGGAAGCTCGCGCCGACGTCGGCGACGACGCACTCCCACGGCACGAGGCCGGCGAAGCTCAGCGTCCGGTCACCGGACGGCCGGACGAACCACTGGTTCCATATCTCGCCGCCCGGCCCGACCAGCAGCTCGAACTCCAGCCCCGGCCAGTACGGCAGCGCCCACCGCACCACGTCGCAGGTCAGGCTGCCGATCGGCCGTTCGCCCTCGAACGCGGGCCGCCCCAGCGCCGTCCGGAACCGGCCCGCCCCCTTCGGCGAACGGCCGGCGTAGGCGGTGCGGGTCCACAGGGTGTGGGCCTCGCGGAGTTCGGCGCGGGTGGCGCCCATGTCGGCGAGGGCGTCCTCGACCCGGGCGGGGTTGAGGTCCCGCATGCGGTGCATGAGTGCCAGTTCGAACGCGCGGACTCCGAAGACCATGCCCCGTACCCTCCCATGCCCGGAAAGAATCTTGGGCCGGCGTGTAGAGCGGGCGTCACCGGCTCCGACCTGTCTGCGAGAACACGGACTGGAAGGGCAACAGCGATGACGAACGACACGACGGCCACCGAGATCGTCCGCCCCGGTGACGAGGGGTATGAGCGGCTGAGCCGTACCTTCGCCAAGGAGGGCGCGCCCGCGCGCGTCGTCCGCCCCCGCGACGCCGAGGGCGTGGCCGAGGCGGTCGGGCACGCCGTGCGCGACGGGCTGGTGCTGTCGGTGCGCAGCGGCGGGCACAGCGTGCCCGGCTACGGCACCAACGACGGCGGGGTGGTGATCGACCTGGCATATCTCAACGGCGTCGAGGTTCTGGACGATGACCTGGTGCGGATCGGCGCGGGGGCCCGGTGGGGCGAGGTCTCGCGGGTGCTGGCGCCGCATGGGCTGGTGATCTCCTCGGGTGACACCGACTCGGTCGGCGTGGGCGGGCTGATGGTCGGGGGCGGGATCGGGTGGCTGGTCCGCAAGTACGGGCTGGCGCTGGATCACCTGGTCGAGGCCGAGGTGGTGACCGCAGCGGGGAAGGTGCTGCGGGTGGCCGCAGACGAGAACGCCGACCTCTTCTGGGCCATCAGGGGCGGTGGCGGCGAGTTCGGGGTGATCACCTCATTCCTGGTCAGGGCTCGCCGGGAGACGACCGTGACCTTCGCCCGCGTCGGATACCCCGCCGACGACGCCGCCGCGGTCCTCAAGGCCTGGCGGGACGTGGTGCGCGAGGCGGGGGAGGAGCTGACGTCGTCGGCGCACCTGTACCCGGCGTTCGGGGAGGAGGCGCCGGCGTCGATCATGATCCTGGCGGCCTACGCGGGCGACGCCCCCGCGGTCGTCGAGCCGCTGACCCGCCTGGGCGAGCCGACGTTCCAGGAGATCTCGACCGTTCCCTACGCCGAGGTCCTGGAGAGCGCCGAACTGCCGCCCGGCTGGCGCCCCATGGTCCGCAACCGGTTCGCCCCGGTTCTGACGGATGAGCTGATCGACGCGTGGGTGTCGGCGGACATTCCGATGATGTTCCGCGAGATCCGGGCGGTCGGGGGCGCGATGGGGCGCGGCGACGACACCGCCTTCGCGCACCGTGACAGCGAGGCGATGCTGATGGGGGTCCTGCTCGGCACGCCGGCCGACCACCCCGCGCGGCTGCCGGCCTACGACGCGCTGTGGGAGGCGATGGAGCCGCACGTTTCCGGCGCGTACGCGAACTTCTTCAGCGACCCCCGCCCCGCCGACGTCGCCGCCGTCTACCCACCCGCGACGCGCGCCCGCCTCGCCGCCGTCAAGCGGGCGTATGATCCCGCGCGGGTGTTCTCCCAAAATCTCGCCCGCTTCTGATCTCCCCCTTTTTTCCGTTACGGCACAGCCGCCAAGACCCCGCCCGCCGACCGTGGCCGGGCCCCGTCCAGGGGAACGGTCGTCCAGCGTGCGGGGCCGGCCGCCGTGACGTCCGCCCCGTTGGCCGGGCACCGCGCACTTCGTGCCCAGAGCCGAAAACGTATGGGCGCAGCCGGAACGCATCCTCGGCGGATTGGCGCCCTCCTGCTCGCCCCCCGGCGGCCGGACAACGCCGCTGCTCTCGTCCGGCGCCACGACAGGGTTTCGCCGACTTGGTGTGCCGCTCCCCTCGTGGCCGGAGGCGTGGCAGGATTGCCTGACCTGGTGTTTTCTTGAGTGGTGCCATGGTGGTGCCATTGACGCTTGAATTGGTGCCACTTGCATGTCATAGTGGTGTCATGGAACTCGCGCCCTATGTCGATCACCTCCGCCGGGAGCTGGCGGTCGCCGCCGAGGCGGGTGGTGAGGAGACCCGGGCGCTGGCCGGGCGCCTCATCGCGTCGCTGGAGTCGGCCGCCCGGCTGGCCCTGCTCGAGGCGCTGTCGGCCGCCGCCAACGAGATCACCAGGGAGCTCGCCCCCGGCTCGGTGGACGTACGGCTGCGCGGACGTGACCCCGACTTCGTCGTGACCCCGCCACCCGTGGCACCACGTGACGCGGAGGCGGGTCCAGGAGTCGCCCAGGCCCGCTCGGTACGCCCGCCGGAGACCGACGAAGGCGGCACCACCCGGGTGGCGCTGCGGGTTCCCGACCATCTCAAACCGCGCATCGACGAGGCCGCCGCCCAAGAGGGGCTGTCGGTGAACTCCTGGCTCGTCCGCGCGGTGTCGGCGGCTCTCGACCCCGACCACGGGGGCCGGGGAACGAAGGACGCCGGCACCGGCGGCCAGCGCTACACCGGCTGGGTCCGCTGACCCCGCATCCCGGCGCCGCCCATGGCGCCGTCGTCATATCGGCCCGCCGTACCGGCATCTGAGGGCGGCGCGCACCAGCATCGGCCCGCCGCACAGGCATCTGAGGGCGGCGGACACCGGCATCGGCCCCGCCATACGGGAGCGGCGGATGCCGGCATCGGTCCGCCGTTACCGGCGGCACAGGCGGCAGGTATCAAGAGGAGGCAGCGCCATGCCCACGTTCGACACGAACGAACCGATCTCGGCCAGCATCGAGATCGGCACCGGCCATATCCGTATCGTCGCGAGCGAGCGCACCGACACGGTCGTGGACGTGCGCCCGGCCGATTCCGGCAACGAATCCGATGTCAGCGCCGCCGAGCAGACCCGGGTCGAGTACACAGGTGGCAGGCTGACCGTGAAGACGTCCAAGGACACCGGCCGCCGTAGCTGGTGGTGGTCGTGGGGTGGTTCGGTCGAGGTGACGGTCGAGCTGCCCTCGGGGTCCGGCGTGGAGGTGCGGGCCGACGCGGAGGTGCGCTGCCGCGGGCGGCTGGGTGACTGCCGCTTCACCACGTCGATGGGCGACGTCGACGTCGACGAGGCCGGACGGCTCCAGATCCACACCGGTGACGGCGACGTCCTGGTGACGCGGGCCGGCGGGCCCGCCGAGATCACCACGGCCAACGGCGACATCCGGGTGCGGGAGATCGACGGCGCGGCGCTGGTGAAGACGTCCAACGGCAACATCACGCTCGGCCAGGTATCCGGTGACGTACGGATGAACACCGCCTACGGCGACATCCAGGTCGAGCGTGCGCTGTCGGGCGTGACCGCCAAGACCGCGGCGGGCGACGTACGGCTGGGCCAGATCGTCCGCGGTTCGACGGTGATCGACACGGCGTACGGCGAACTGGAGGTCGGCGTCCGCAAGGGCACGGCCGCCTGGCTGAACGTCAACTCCCAGTACGGCGACGTGCGCGTCCAGCTCGACGCCCACGACGGCCCCGCCGAGGCGGAGGACATGGTCGAGATCCACGCCACGACCGGCTACGGCGACATCCTCGTCCGCCGCGCCTGACCGGCAACCCCGACCGTCCACGCCTTTACCCCCCACGAGGTGACCACCTGACCCCTGCCTGACCACCCAGACCCCGACCTCACCTGACACTCGCCGCACGCCCGCCCGGTGACCGCTCCCGGGATCGCAGGCCGCGCGCGACAGTTCCCCGCACCGCCGCCACGGCGCGCCAGAGCGCGCCCGGAACCGGCCGGGCAGGACCCCCGACACCCACACGTCCGAAAGAGACGAGGCATCATGCCCACCCATGCCCCACCCGCCATCGCGGTGACCGGCCTGCGCAAGTCCTATGGAGACAAGCTGGTCCTGGACGGCATCGACCTGACCGTCCCGACCGGCACCATCTTCTCCCTGCTCGGCCCGAACGGCGCGGGCAAGACCACCGCCGTGGAGATCCTGGCCACCCTGAAGAAGCCCGACGCGGGTGAAGCGCGGGTCAACGGCTTCGACCTGGCCAGGCAGTCCGACGAGATCCGCATGTCCATCGGCGTCACCGGCCAGTTCGCCGCCGTCGACGGCTATCTGACCGGCGAGGAGAACCTGCTCCTCATGGCCGACCTGAACCACCTGTCCAAGCAGGAGGGCCGCCGCAGGGCGGCCGAGCTGCTGGAGCGCTTCGACCTGGTCGAGGCGGGCAAGAAGGTGTCGACCACCTACTCGGGCGGCATGCGCCGACGCCTGGACCTGGCGATGACGCTGGTCGGGGACCCGGCGGTCATCTTCCTGGACGAGCCCACCACCGGCCTGGACCCGCGCAGCCGCCACACCATGTGGCAGATCATCCGCCAGTTGGTCGCGAACGGCACCACGATCTTCCTGACCACGCAGTACCTGGAGGAGGCCGACGAGCTGGCGGACCGCATCGCCGTACTCGATCATGGACGGATCGTGGCGGAAGGGACCTCGGAGGAGCTCAAGCGGCGCATTCCCGGCGGTCACGTGAGCCTGCGCTTCGCCGACCCGCGCGCGCTGCGGGCGGGCGAGCTCGCGCTCAGGGCGGCGGGCGAGGTGAGCGCGGACGAGGACGCGCTCACGCTGCAGGTCCCGAACGACGGCAGCTTCCGCGCGCTACGCGCCCTCATCGACCGGCTGGACGGCGCGGCGGTCGAGGTGGAGGAACTGTCGGTGCACACCCCCGACCTCGACGACGTCTTCTTCGCGCTGACCGGCCACCCCCACGACTCCCAGAAGGACGCCCTCCGATGAGCTCGACGACCCTCGCCATGCGCGACTCGATGACGATGCTGCGGCGCAACCTGCTGCACGCCAAGCGGTATCCGAACATGACGCTGTCCGTGGCGTTCATCCCGATCTTCATGCTGCTGCTGTTCGTCTACGTCTTCGGCGGGGCGATCGGCAAGGGCCTGGCGACCGGCGACTACGTGAACTTCGTGACCCCCGGCATCCTCATGATGGCCACCATGTCCGGCTCGGTGGTGGTGGCGGTCTCGGTCTCGGTGGACAAGACCGAGGGCATCATCAACCGGTTCCGTACGATGCCGATCTCGCGGGCCTCGGTCATGACCGGGCAGGTGGTCGGCAGCGTCATCCAGACGATGATCAGCGTGGTGCTGGTCACGCTGGTGGCGTTGCTGATCGGGTTCCGGCCGGCGGCGGGGCCGCTGGGCTGGCTCGGGGTGATCGGGCTCATGCTGCTGGTGGCGTTCGCGATCACATGGATCTCGGCGGCGTTCGGGCTGATCGCCAAGGGCGCGGAGACGGCGAGCAACATCGGGCTGCCGTTCCAGTTCCTGCCCTTCCTGGGCAACGCGATCGTGACGCCGGAGTCGATGCCGGCGGGGCTGCGGTGGTTCGCCGAGTACCAGCCGTTCACGCCGATCATCGGCACGCTGCGCGCGCTGCTCATGGGCCAGCCCGTCGGCGGGCAGGGGCTGGTGGCGATCGCCTGGTGCCTGGCCGGGGCCTTCGCCGGATATTTCTGGGCACGTTCGGTTTTCAATCGCCGGGCGGACAGCTGACGCGCATACTCGGGCCATGGAGCCGAGGACCGAAGTACTCGACCTGCCCGACGGGTATCGCACCCAGCCGCAGACCATCACCCTGACCTGGGGCGAGGTGCGGGAGAAGCTCCGGGCCGCCCCCAGCTACTGGCTGGCGACGGCGCGCCCGGACGGCCGCCCGCACGTCGTCCCGGTCGACGGGTTGTGGGTGGCGGACGCCTTCTACTTCAGCGGCGGCGACGAGACCGTCCACATCCGCAATCTGCGCGCGAACGGCCACGCCTGCGTCCACCTGGAAGACGCGACCGCGGCCGTCATCGTGGAGGGCACGGCCACGTGGACCACTCCCGACCCGGACCTGGCCCGCCGCCTGGAGGCCGCTGACAAGGAGAAATACGGTTACGGCGCGTTCCTGCCCGACGTCTGGGCCCTGCGGCCGGAACGTGTCCTCGCCTGGAACAGCCTCCCCGAGGACGCCACCCGCTTCACCTGGACATGACAGTTGTCATTCCCAGCCGGTGACGCGCCGGACTGACCGCGCGGGCGCCCAGCGATCATGCTGGATCTCATGAGACGACCATTGATCGCGACCGTCGCCGCCGTCGCGGCGGCCCTGTACCTCGGCGGCGCACCGGCCGCGGCCACCACGGGCGAGCTCGACCGGCGCGAGCTGAGGCAGTCACTCGACGCCGTCCACGCCGCGGGCATGTACGGCATCTACGCCCAGACGCGCGCCGGCGGCCGGGAATGGGCGGGCGCGTCGGGCGTGGCCGACGTGGACACCCGTCGTCCGGTACGGCCCGGCCTGCGCCACCGGATCGGCAGCATCACCAAGACGTTCGTCGCCGTGGCCGTCCTCCAGCAGGTCGAACGCGGCCGGATCGACCTCGACGCCCCGGTGGCCCGCTACCTGCCCGGCCTCATCCCCGGCGAACGCGGCCAGAAGGTCACCACCCGGATGCTGCTCAACCACACCAGCGGCATCTCCGACCACGTCGCCGGCGCGTTCCCGTCGCTCCTGGAGGGCTCGGCCAAGAGTCTGGACGACAACCGCTTCCGCACCTTCTCCTCCGAGGAGCTGGTGAAGCTCGGCCTGGCCGCCCCCTCGTACGGCGAGCCGGGCGCCCAGCCGGGCTCCTACTCCAACACCAACTACGTGATCGCCGGGCTGGTGCTGCGGAAGGTCACGGGGATGAGCCCCGAAGACTACATCACCCGCCACGTGATCAGGAAGGCGGGGCTGCGGGAGACGGCCTTCCCGCGCTCGCCGTACATCCGGGGGGCGCACTCCAAGGCCTACGAGAACATGTACGGCTGGATCGACCCGCCGCGCGACTACAGCGTGTACGACATGTCGTGGGCCGGAGTCGCCGGGAACCTGGTCTCGACCATGGACGACCTCAACTCCTTCTACCGGTCGCTGCTGCGGGGCGACCTGATCGGGCCGGCGTCGCTGGCCCAGATGAAGACGACGGTGAAGGTGGGGGTGGCCGGGTTCGCCATGGACTACGGGCTGGGGCTGTATCCGCTGGACCTGCCGTGCGGGCGGTTCTGGGGGCATGACGGCGGGGTGTTCGGGATGGGCACGCAGTCGCTGGTCAGCGAGGACGGGCGGCGACAGGTGTCGTTCGGGATGAACCTCATGAAGTACCAGCGCTTTGACGAGAACGGGCAGATGCTGCCCAACGACATCGACCCGGCCTTGGGTTCCTTCCTGCTGAAGGGCGCCTGCGGCACGGACACCGCCTTCAAGTCCGCCCAGCCCTCCTTCCCGCTCCTACCCACCTCCCGCTGACACCCCGCCAAACCCCAAAAAACCCCCGGACCCCCGGACCCCCAGGCCTCGAACCCCGGATTTCCGGGCCCCCAGGTCCCGGACCCCCGGACCCCCGGACTCCCGGACTCCCGGACTCCCGGGCCCAGGGAGCCCGGGGTCCTGGCCTCCGGGCCTCGTGCCTCCGGGCACCCCGGGCCCCGGGCCCCTCAGACCCCGGCCCTCTGGCCCCCGAACCCCGGACGCCGGACCCCGGTCCCGGCCTCTCAGGCCCCGGACCCCGGGTTCCCTGGGTCTGGAGCGAGCTGGGGTTCCGGGGTCTGGGAAGGGCGAAAGACCGTAATGCCTGGAGGCGGGAAGGTCAGGGGGTTCGGGGTTGGTGGAGTTCTTGGGTGGCGGCCTGGTAGGCGTCGGCGGCCTCGGTGAAGTAGCGGAACAGCACCGCCCGATCCCCCTCCGCCATCCCCTCGAACACCTCGCCGAGCCGCCGCCGGGTCCCGGCGAGCACCTGCTCCAACCCCTCCGGCCGCGCCACCGACTCCACGATGACCTTGCGCCGGTCGTCCGGGTCCGGCACGCGGCGCGCGAACCCGCCCTTCTCCAGCCGGTCGATGAGGCGCGTGGTCGCGCCCGTGGTCAGGCCGGTGCCGGCGGCCAGGTCGCCGGAGGTCAGCGGACCGGACAGGTCGAGCAGGTTCAGCGCGTAGTAGTCGGTGGCGTTGAGTCCCGCCGCCTCCGCCGTGGCCAGCGCGTTGATCACGCCGGCGCTCAGATAGCGGCGGAAGACCTTGCTGGGGTCCGTTGACATCTCTGCACCGTAGCAGACAAAGCGTTTCTGCAACTACTGCCCTGAGGAAGATGTTCCGACCCCGCGTAATGAAGGAAATGTGGCTATTGTGCCTGGGTGAGCGCAATCTTCCGCCTGTGTGAGCAGTACATCCTGAGGGCGGCAGCCCTGGACCCCGTCGAATCCGTCTACCTGGGCATCGTCGGCGACTTCGGCGTGGCCACCGACTACAGCCCCGACGGCCATGCGGCCAGGCAGGAGCTGGTCCGCGACACCCTGGCCGAGCTGAGCCGCCTGGCCCCGGCCTCCGACGCCGACCGCAGAGCAGCGGCGCACCTGCGCGAGCGGCTGGAGGCGCAGGCCGCCGTCTACGCGATCGGCGAGCCGTACCGGGATGTCAGCTCGCCCTTCGGTCTCGTCTCCGGGCTCAGGGACAGCATCGACCTGCTGCCGCGCAACAACGACGAGCAGTGGCGCGCCATCGCCGCGCGCCTGGCCGCCGTCCCCGGCATGCTGAACGGCTGGCGCACCACCCTCGACGCCGGCCTGGAGCGCGGCCTGCGCGCGGCGCGGCGGCAGGCGTTCGGGGCCGCCGACCAGGCGGAGCGCTTCGAGGGCACCCACGACGACCTGATCGCCGGCTACGGCGACGGCCCGGTCGCGGGTGAGCTGGCCGAGGCCGCGCGCAGCGCCTACCGGGGCTACGCCGAGACCGCGCGTTACCTGCGCGAGCAGTACGCGCCGCGGGCCGACGAGCGCGACGCCGTCGGGCCGGAGCGCTACGCCGTGGCCGCCCGCATGCAGCTCGGCGACGAGATCGACCTGCGCGACGCCTACGCCTGGGGCTGGGCCGAGCTCGATCGCATCGAGGCGGAGATGGCCGCCGAGGCCCGCGCCATCCTGCCCGGCGCCACCGTGGACGAGGCCACCGCCCACCTGGACTCCACCGAGTACGTGGTCGGCCCCGACGCGTACCTGGCCTGGCTGAAGGATCAGCACGAGCGGGCGATCGCCGCGCTCAACGGCGCCCAGTTCGACATCCCCGAGCAGTTGCGTACGGTCGACGTGGTGCTCGCGCCCGGGTCCACGTCCGCCGCGCCGTACTACACGCAGCCCAGCGAGGACCTCTCGCGGCCGGGACGGACCTGGTGGCCGCTCGGCGGGCGGGAGAAGTTCGCCACGTGGAGCGATCTGACGACGGTCTTCCACGAGGGCGTGCCCGGCCACCACCTGCAGCTGGGCGCGGTCGCCGTCGCCGGTGACAAGCTCTCGCGCTACGCGAAGATGTCCTGGGTGGGCGGCCACGGCGAGGGCTGGGCCCTGTACGCCGAGCGGCTGGCCGATGAGCTGGGCTGGCTGACCGCCCCCGGCGCCCGGCTGGGCATGCTGGCCGCCTCCGCGTTGCGTGCCGCCCGCGTGGTCATCGACATCGGCGTCCACCTGGAGCTGCCGCTGCCCGACGGCTCGCGCTGGACGTTCGAGAAGGCCTGCGAGGTGCTGCGCGAGCGCGGCAGGGCCGAGGCGCACAAGGTCCACCCCGAGGTGTTGCGTTACTTCGGCTGGGCCGGCCAGGCCATCTGCTACAAACTGGGCGAGCGCGCCTGGCTGGAGGCGCGGGCCGAGGCGCAGGCCAGGCCCGGCTTCGATCTCAAGGCCTGGCACACCGCCGCGCTGGACCTCGGCCCGATGGGTCTCGGCACCATGCGCGAGGAACTGGCGAGGATCTAGACACGAGTACGGCTCGCGCCTCAGGGGGGAGGGCGCGAGCCGTACGGGCCGGTGGGTCAGCGCAGTTCGCGCTTGAGGATCTTTCCGGAGGCGGTCATGGGCAGCTCGTCGCGGAACTCGACGCTGCGCGGGTACTTGTAGGCCGCCATGTTCTCCTTCGACCAGGAGATCAGTTCGTCCTCGGTGATCGCCGAGCCGGCCGAGCGGATGACGTACGCCTTGATCTCCTCGCCGTGCGACTCGTGCGGCACGCCGAGCACGGCCACCAGCGAGACGTCCGGGTGGGACATGAGGACCTCTTCGACCTCGCGCGGGTAGACGTTGAAGCCACCCCGGATGATCATGTCCTTGGCCCGGTCGAAGATGGAGTAGTAGCCGTCGGCGTCGCGGGTGGCGATGTCGCCGGTGCGGAACCAGCCGTCGTTCATCACCTCGGCCGTGGCCTCGGGCCGGTTGTAGTAGCCCTTCATGATGTTGTGGCCGCGGATGGCGATCTCGCCGGGGCCCTCGCCCCCGACCGTGTTCCAGTCGGCGTCGATGAGCTTCATCTCCACGCCCCAGATGGGCGTGCCGATCGTGCCCGGCTTGGTGGGCCGGCCGAGCTGGTTGAAGCTGGCCACGGGGGAGGTCTCCGACAGGCCGTAGCCTTCGAGGATGCCGATGCCGAACGTCTTCTCGAAGTCGTTGAGCACCTCAAGGGGCGAGGCGGCGCCGCCGGCGACGGCCACGTTCAGTGTCGTCGGCACCTCGGCGCCGTCGGCGTGGATCTTCGTGAGCATGGCCCAGTACATGGTCGGCACGCCGGCGAAGAACGTCACGCCTTCCTTACGCATGATCGCCAGCGCGTCGCCCGGCTCGAAGCGGGGGAGCAGCACCATCGTGGCCCCGCGCAGGAAGCCGGTGTTCTGGATCACGGTCTGGCCGAAGGAGTGGAACAGCGGCAGCACGCCCAGGTAGACGTCGCCCCCGTCGCTCCTGGGGAACATCTTGTCGCAGACCATGGTGTTGAGCAGCATGTTCTGGTGGCTCAGCTCGGCGCCCTTGGGCTGGCCGGTGGTGCCGGAGGTGTAGAGGATCACCGCGGTGTCGTCCGGCGCCGTCTGCACGGTGGCGAACTCGCTGGACATGCCGCCCAGCGCCGCCCAGATCGACTCGCCGTGCTCCGACTCGGTCGCCAGCGCCGTGGCGGGCAGCACGAAGAAGTGCTCGCAACCCTCGGTGGCCTCGAACCCGGCCTTGCCCCGCGCGCCCAGCGGCAGCTCGGGCGTCCCCTCGAAGCAGAACAGCGCCTTGGCGTCGCTGTCGGCGAGGTGGTAGGCGATCTCCCTGCCCTGAAGCAGCACGCTCAGCGGCACCACGGTGGCGCCGGCCTTGAGGATGCCGAAGTAGATGAAGGAGAAATAGGGCAGGTTCGGACAGGCCAGCGCGACCTTGTCCCCCTTGCCGATGCCCCGCGAAACCAGCAGATTGGCCACTTGGTTGGCCACGTTGTCGACCATCGAGTACGGCAGTCGCATATCACCGAAGACGATGGCCGTCTTGTCTGGCGCGTTCCTCGCGCTGTCCTCCAGGACGATCGACAAGTTGAGCATGGAAGAGCTTCCTCCCTCGGGCCGGCTTGCCGCCATCTAAGCAGGCGATGCATACCGACCGGTAGGTAACTGAGGTCACAACTGCGTATGGACGGGACCTGTCCCCTGGGGTAGGCAAGTACCAGGTTACTTACCGTTCGGAGGGGTCATGGAGTACGACTACGTGGTCGTCGGAGCGGGCTCGGCCGGGTGCGTCCTGGCCAACAGGCTGTCGGCCGATCCGGGCGTGACCGTGGCGCTGGTCGAGGCCGGCGGCCAGGACGACAAGCTCGAGATCCGGATGCCGGCCGGGTTCAAGGCGCTGTTCAAGACCGAGTACGACTGGAACTACACCACCACCAAACAGGCCGAGATGGCCGGGCGCGAGCTCTACTGGCCGCGCGGGCGGGTCATCGGCGGCTCCTCCTCGCTCAACGCCCAGATGTGGGTACGCGGCTGCGCGGCCGACTACGACCAGTGGGGCGTCCCCGGCTGGGGCTTCAACGACGTCCTGCCGTACTTCAAGAAGGCCGAGCACCGCGTCGGCAGCAACAACGGCGGCGTGTACGGCACCGCGGGACCGCTCCACATCTCCGAGCTGCGCAGCCCCAACGTCACCACCGCGGCCTTCCTCAAGGCCTGCCAGGAGCTCGGCATGCGCCGCCTCGGCGAGCTGAACGAGCGCGTCAACGAGGGCTACAGCCCCACCCCGGTCACCCAGGACCGCGGCCGCCGCTGGAGTTCGGCCGACGCCTACCTGCGCCCGGCGCTCAAGCGGCCCAACCTCACCGTGCTCACCGGCGCGACCGTGGACCGCGTGGTGTTCGAGGGCAACCGGGCCGTCGGGGTCGAGCACGGCGGGGTGCGGGTGTCGGCCAGGCGGGAGGTCGTGCTGTCGGCGGGGGCGATCGGCTCGCCGTACCTGCTGCTGCGCTCGGGCGTGGGCGCGGCCGAGGACCTGCGCGAGGCCGGGGTGGAACTCGTCCACGACCTGCCCGAGGTCGGCAGGAACCTTCAGGATCACCTGTCCAGCGGCGTCTACGTCGAGTCCAGACAGCCGGTCACGCTGGTCAAGGCCGAGTCGCTGGTGCAGCTGGTCCGCTACATCGTGCTGCGCTCCGGCATGCTCACCACGAACGTGGGGGAGGCGGTCGCCTTCATCAAGACCTCGCCGGAGGAGCCCGCGCCGGACATCGAGCTGATCTTCGCGCCCGGCCCGTTCATCGACCACGGCCTCACCCCGCCGACCGGGCACGGGCTGACCGTCGGCGTCGTGCTGCTGCAGCCGGAAAGCCGCGGGCGGGTCTCGCTGAGCGGGCGCGAGGTGGCCATCGACCCCGGGTACCTCACCCAGGAGGCCGACGTGAAGCGCCTGGTCGCCGGGCTGAAGGCGGCCAAGCAGGTGTTCACCACCGCGGCGATGCGCCCCTACGCGGGCGGGCCCATGGCGCCCTACTGGGCGCCCGAGAGCGACGAAGAACTGGCCCAGTGGGTACGCGAGCGCGGCGAGACGCTCTACCACCCGGTCGGCACCTGCCGGATGGGCACCGACGCCGAATCCGTCGTCGACCCCGCGCTCAAGGTGCGCGGGCTCGAAGGGCTGCGCGTCGTGGACGTCTCGATCATGCCGACGCTCAACCGGGGCCACACCCACGCGCCCGCCATCATGATCGGCGAGAAGGGCGCCGACCTGATCCTTCAGCCGCGCTCGGGACACACCGGGGCGTAAGCGCCGTCGGAGACGTGCCGGCCCCACTCCCGCGCGCTGACGGGAGTGGGGTCGAGCGCGCAGATGCGCGCGGCCACCGGCTCCGGATCCAGCGTCCACCGGTGGAGCAGGCCGTCGTGGTCGCCGGAGACCAGCCGCCCGCCGGGCAGGAAGCGCAGCGCGGCGCCCGCGGTCCGCCAGACCGCCTGGAGCCGGTGCCGCTCCCACAGGCGCAGCGTCCCGTCGGTGCCGATCGTGGCCAGGCGCTCGCTCGCGGCGTCGAACGAGACGCTCTTGACGATCCCGGTGTGCCCGGTCAGCCGCGCGACGGGCGTGTCCTCGGTACGCGACAGGTCCCACACCAGCGCGGCGCCGTCGTGCCCGGCGCTGGCCAGGTACCGGCCGCCCGGATGCCAGTCGAGGTCGTCGGAGTAGCCGGTGTGGCCCTTGAGCACCCTGACCCGCTTCGGCGCGTCGGGGTGGCCGACGTCCCAGATCTGCACGTTGTTCTCCGCGTCGCCGACGGCCAGCAGGTCCTCCCTGAGGATCACGTCGGTGACGCCGTCGACGCCGGGCAGCTCGCCCAGGCGCTTCCCGGACGCCGGGTCCCACAGGAGCACGTGCCCGTTCTCGCAGACGCTCGCGCCGATCCGGCCGTCCTGGCTCAGGGCGGCGCCGACCACGTCGGTGTCGTGCCCGGTGAACCGGCTGAGCAGGCGCGGGCCGCCCGGCCGGGAGACGTCCCAGACGCCGACGGTGTCGTCGTCGCTCGCCGAGGCCATCAGGCCGCCGGCCAGCACGAGGTTGTTGACCTGGCCGTCATGCTTCCCGGCCGTGCCGAGCGGGGCGCCGTCGAGGGTCCACAGGCCGACGCCGCCGTCCTTGCCGCCGGTCGCCATGAGCCGCTCGTCCGAGGTCACCGCCATGACCTCGCCGGGGTGGGCGCGCGGGGCCGGCAGCGGCATCGCCCAGCGGAACACCTCCCCGTCGGCCACCCCGGCCAGCAGGTCGCGGCCGCCGTAGGCCAGCGCCCGTACCTCCGCCGGGTGGGGGAGGTCGGTGAGGAGCGCGCCGTCGGCGGTGCTCCACAGGCGCACGCCGGGCGCGCTGGTGCCCGCGGCGACCTGCCGGCCGTCGGGGCTGAAGGCCAGCGAGTAGATGAAGCCGCCGGTGGTCGGCAGTTCCCTGGCCCGGCCGGACTCGCGTTCGACCAGCCACAGCCGGTTTCCGTCCGCGGCGGCGAGGGTGGTGTGGTCGGGGCTGAGGGCGAAGAGCGTGCCCTGCCGGTCGGTGCCGATCGGGCCGTCCGGCGTCAGCCCGACGAGCCGGCCCGTCTCTTTTGAGCGCTCCGGCGTGGCGTCCTTCCAGGTCAGCGTCCCCTCGCCGGTGCCCGCCACCACGGCTTCTCCCTCGAAACCCAGGAAGCCGACAGCGGAGGCCGCGTGGGTGGCGATCGGCTCGGGCCTGCCGACCCGCCAGACCCGCACGCCCTTCTCGCCGCCGACCGCCACGACCCGCCCGTCCGGGCGGAAGGCCGCCGCGGTGATCCGGCCGAGGTCCCAGGCCAGCCGTACCGCCGACTCTCCGGTACGGCCGGGCCCCACTTCACCCGCCGAGTCTCCGGTACGGCGCAGCCACACCTCACCCGCCGAGTCGCCCGTCACCACGGCGGCGCCGTCGGCGCTGGCGGCCATGACCGTCACCCGCCCCGAGCCCGCACGTGACCGGCTCCCGGCGGGGAAGCCGCTGGAGCCGAGCAGCGCGCCGAGCGACTCGGGAGTCTCGGCCCGTTGCCACGCCGCCAGCGCCAGGCCCGCCGCCAGCGGCGCGTTTCCCGGGCGGACGGAACCGGCGACCGCGGCCACCTGCCGCGAGAGCGTCTCGTCGCGCTCGGCCCTGGCATCGCCGACCTGCCAGACCACCACCCCGGCCGTCATGGCCGTGACGACCACCAGCGCGGTGCGCGCCGCGACCAGGCGGCGCAGCTTCCTCGCGGCGCGCCGCTCCTCGTGCTCGCCCGCGCGCACGAACTCCGCCTCCAGCGGGCCGAGCTCGTCGGGATGCGCGGCCGCCCACTCGCGCGCCACCGCCAGCGAGGCTCCCCGGTAGGTGAACGAGGCGTCGTCGTCCGCCTGCCGCCACGCCTGGGCCGCCTCGCCCAGCCTGCGCCGGGTCTGCAGGCCCGCGCGGTCGGTCTCGATCCAGTCGCGCAGCCTCGGCCAGGCGCCCAGCAGCGCCTCGTGGGCGATCGACACCTCGCTCTCGTCGGCCGTCAGCAGGCGGGCGCCGACCAGCGCGTCAAGGACCGGCCGCCAGGCGGGCGAGATCAGGCCGAGCGGTACCCGGCGGCGGGTCTGGCCGCCGTCGGGGTCGAGCTGCACCAGCCGCAGCAGCAGGCGTCTGGCCACCTCGCGCGCGGCGTCGTCGAAGCCGGTGTAGAGGTCCTCGGCCGTGGTGGCGACGGCGCCGTGGATGCCGCCGGTGCGGTGGTAGCCGGCCACGGTGAGCATGTTGCCCTCGCGCTGCTGCCACAGCGCGCGCAGGGCGTGGGCCAGCAGCGGCAGCGTGCCGGGCTCGCCGCCGTCGCGCAGATGGCCGTCGCGCAGGAGGCCGTCGCGCAGAAGCAGGTCGGCCAGGCCGGGTTCGAGGCTCAGGCCCACGGCCTTGGCGGGTTCGGTGATGGCGGCGCGCAGTTGCCTCTCGGTCAGCGGCGCGAGCGCGAGCTGGCCGCCGCGCAGCGCCGCCACCAGCTCGGGGTGGGCGAGCAGGTGGCCGTAGAAGTCGGCGCGCAGGCCCAGCACGACGAGCGCCCGGCCGGAGACGGCCAGCTCGTTGAGCGTGCGGACGAACAGGTCGCGTTCTGCGTCGTCGCGGCAGAGCGTGAACGCCTCCTCGAACTGGTCGGCCACCAGGACGAGCGGGCCGTCCGTGCCCAGGATCTCCGCCAGGCGGGCCATGGGCCGGGCGGTCGGCGTGAACAACACGACCGGCCACTCGCTGGAACCCGCGCGGGGCAGCGCGCCGCGGGCCAGCGCGGGCACCAGACCGGCGCCGAGCAGCGAGGACTTGCCCGCTCCCGACGGCGCCACCACCACGAGCGGGCCGCCGCCGTCCATCCTGGCGGCCAGCCGCATGGTCAGCTCGGCGGTCGCCTCCTCGCGGCCGAAGAACCAGTGGGCGCTGCCGGGGCCGAAGGCGTCGAGACCCGGGTAGGGGCATTCGTCGCCGCCGCCGGTTCTGGGCGGGGCCAGCCGTACCAGGGCGCCGTTGGCTTCGAGCGCGCGGTCGCAGGCGCGCGCCAGCTCGGGCGTGGGCCGCTTGCCGCCGTTCTCGATCTTGCTCAGGTAGCCCTTGCTGTAGTGCACCCGCTCGGCCAGCGTGGTCAGGGAAAGCCCGCGAAGCGTGCGCCACCTGCGTAGTTCCGCGCCGAACGCGGTCGTTTCCTGGCGTCGCCCATCCATCGGGAAACGGTCAACCCCTCCCCATTGCCGCACCGCCCCGCCGACAGTGGAGGCATCGCACAGCGTAGCCATCCCGCTACGCGCCGAGAGGAGAAATCTCATGATCAAGAACGCTCTGGTGGTCCTGACCGCGGCCCTCGCGGTGGGCGGGGCGCCGGCTCTGGCGTCGGACGACAAGCCGTTCCGCTGCAAGGCGCCCGCCATGGGCTGGAACAACGGCTGCCAGGTCCGTACGGTCCCCGCCGGGGCGTGCGTGTGGGTCTACAACCGCACCTCGCAGGGCACCGACATCACCTTCCGGATCCAGGGTTCGCAGCTGCGGCTCAAGGAGCGTCAGGCGGGCCGGCTCTGGAGGAACGCGAGCAATCACCCCGTCGACGCCACCCTGGGCGTGTACGCGCACGACTTCGACGACACCGTCTGGACCGAAGGCAAGACGTACATCGACGGCTGCTGAGGCGTGTTCCGACCGGCGTCGCGGGGGTGGCGCCGGTCTTGACGTAAGTGATTGCTTGCGCAACTCTTGGGAGACATGACGGCGACATCCGACATCGACCTGTCGCAGATACCGTTCTGGGCCTTACCGCAAGCCGAGCGCATGGACGCCTTCCGTCAGCTGCGCGGGCTCGAGCGCCCGGTGTTCGTCCGCGAGAACCACGTGCCCTTCATCGGCGGCGGCCCCGGCTACTACGCCCTGGTACGCCACGCCGACGTCACCGAGGCCAGCCGCAACGCGGCCGTGTTCAGCAGCGAGCCCTGCTCCAACAGCATCCCGGACATGCCGCGCTGGCTGGCCGTGTACTTCGGCTCGATGATCAACATGGACGACCCCAAGCACGCCAGGCTGCGCAGGGTCGTCTCCCGCGCCTTCACCCCGCGCATCCTCTCCAAGATGGAGGAGGACCTGGCCAGGGCCGCCGCCGAGATCGTGGACGACGCCATCGCGCAGGGCCCGGGTGACTTCGTCGAGCAGATCGCCGCCAGACTCCCTGTACGCGTCATCTGCGACATGATGGGCATCCCCGCGAAATTTCATGACATGGTGCTGCGGCGGACCAACATCATCCTCGGCAACACCGACGCCGAGTACACGGGCATCGAGCCCGACTTCAAGCGCATGAACGTCGCCCGCGGCCTCGGCAAGCTCCTCCACGCCGGCTACAGCCTGAACCGCCTCGCCGCCCGCCTCGGCGACCAGCGCCGCAAACACCCCACGGGCGACCTGGTGAGCCTCCTGGTCAACGGCGAAGAACGCCTCACCTCCCAGGAACTCGGCTCCTTCTTCATCCTCCTGGTGGTGGCCGGCAGCGAGACCACCCGCAACGCCATCGCGTACGGGCTGAAGCTCTTCACCGACCACCCAGGCCAGCGCGAACACCTCATGGCCGACTTCGACGGCCGCATCGCCAAGGCCTGTGACGAGATCGTCCGGTACTCGACGCCGGTCATCCAGTTCCGCCGCACGCTGACGCGGGATATCGAGATGAACGGCATGCGGTACAACCAGGGCGACAAGGTGCTGCTGTTCTACAACTCCGCCAACCGCGACGAGGCGGTCTTCAAGGACCCGGACACCTTCGACATCACCCGCGACCCCAACCCGCACGTCGGCTTCGGCGGCCCCGGCCCCCACTACTGCCTGGGCGCCCACCTGGCCAAGCGCGAGATGACCGTGATGTTCCGCGAACTCCTCACCCGCCTGCCCGCCATCAAGTCCGCGGGCGAACCCGACTTCCTCCTGTCCAACTTCATCAACGGCATAAAGCACCTCCGCTACACCACCTGACACCCAATCGGCCGGGCATCTGGCCGGCGGCGATCCCTCCGCGAAGCCCCATGGCGGTCCGTCTGCCCGCTCGGCCGTGCGCTTGTGTCACGCCGCCCGGGTGCCGGGTCGTGCCGTGCCGGGCGGTGGTGGGCCGGGCCGGGTGGGGTGGTTGATGGACGGGGGGCGGAGAGGGCACTAGGTTTCCGCGCATGGAGATCAGGAATATCCACGCCAACGGTGTGGAGTTCGCTTACCTCGCATTGGGTGACGGGCCGCTGGCCCTGTGCATGCACGGCTTCCCCGACACCGCGCACACCTGGCGGCACCTGATGCCCGAGCTGGCCGAGCGCGGTTACCGCGCCGTCGCCCCCTTCATGCGCGGCTACGCCCCCACCGAGGTCACAGAAGGCTACGAGCTGGGCGCCCTGGTGGCCGACGCCAACGCCCTGCACGAGGAGCTGGGCGGCGACGAGAACGCGGTCATCATCGGCCACGACTGGGGCACCTACCCCGTCTACGGCACCACCGAGCGGTTCCGCAGGTCGGTGGCGCTCGCCGTACCTCCGACGAAGTGGTTGCTCGGCACGTTCTTCACCTACGAGCAGCTCAAGCGGTCCTTCTACATCTTCCTGTTCCAGACGGCGCTGGCCGAGACCGCGGCGTCGGCGCCCGGGTTCCTCGACGGGCTGTGGCGGGACTGGTCGCCCGGCCATGACGCCACCGAGGACCTCGCCTTTCTCAAGCAGAGCCTGGGCGAGCCGGCCAACCTGGCCGCCGCCATCGGCTACTACCGGGCCATGCTCGGCACCACCCCGCCTTCAGGCCGGTACGCCACCGAGCAGGCCGCCGCGACAGAAGGCCCGGTACGCCCCGTGCTGTACCTTCACGGCGCCCAGGACGGCTGCCTCGGCGCCGACCTGGTGGCGGACGTGGCGAGCGTGCTGCCCGAGGGGTCGCGGGCGGAGATCGTCGAGGGCGCCGGGCACTTCCTGCACCTGGAGAAGCCGCGCGAGGTCAACGCGCGGATCCTCGACTGGCTGGGGTGAGCACCAGGCTCACGTTGTGGCCGCCGAAGCCGAACGCGTTCACCATCGAGGGTCCGGGCAGCCAGCGGCGGGGTGCGCCGGTGACCACGTCCAGTTCGACGCGGGAGTCCGGGCGGTCCAGGTTGCGGGTGGCGGGGATGCGGCCGTCGCGCATGGCCAGCACCGCCGCCACGGTCGCGAACGCGCCGGACGCCCCGCACAGGTGCCCCGTCATCGACTTGATCGCGGTCACCGCCGGATGCCCGCCCACCGCCTGGGCGATCGCGGCGGCCTCGACCACGTCGCCGTCGGGGGTCGAGGTGGCGTGCGCCTGCACGTGCGTCACGTCCTGGCCCGACAGCCCCGCCTCGCGCAGCGCGGTGCGCATCGCCCGCGCCTGGCCGTCGAGCTGGGAGGCGGTGATGTGCCCGGCGTTGGCGGTGATCCCGTACCCGGCCAGGTGGGCCAGCGGCGCGCCGTCGCGCCACCCGGCCCGTTCCAGGACCACCACCGCGGCTCCCTCGGCCAGCACGAACCCGTCGCGGTCCGCGCCGAAGGGCCGCGAGGCCCGCTCGGGCCGGTCGTTGCGGGTCGAGACCGCCTTGGCCTGGGCGAAGGCGGCGAGCGTCAGCGGGTGCACGCACGCCTCCGTACCACCGGCGACGACGACGTCCGCGCGCCCCAGCCGGATCAGGTCGGCTCCGGCCGCGATCGCCTCCGCCCCGGCCGCGCAGGCGCTCACCGGGGCGTGGGCGCCGGCCCGCGCGCCGAGTTCGATGCTCACCCAGCCGGCCGGGCCGTTCGGCATGAACATGGGCAGGGTGTGCGGCGACACGCGGCGCACGCCCTCCTTCTCCAGCACGTCGTCCTGGTCGAGGAGGGTCGTGACGCCGCCGGTGCCGGTGCCGATCACGACCGCCAGCCGTTCGGGATCGACCTCGGGACGCTCCGCGTCCGCCCAGGCCTGACGGGCGGCGAGCAGCGCGATCTGCTCGCAACGGTCGAGGCGGCGGGCCAACTGCCGCCCCAGGAGCGCGGCCGGATCCACGGTCAGCCGCCCCGCGATCCGCGCGGGCAACTGCTCCGCCCAGGACTCCCGCAGCGCCACCACCCCCGACCGGCCGGCCAGCAGCCCCGCCCACGTCGAGGGAACATCGCCGCCCAGCGGCGTCACCGCCCCGAGCCCCGTGATCACAACCTCGCTCATGTATCCACGCTGCCAGCCGCCGGACCCGGCCCGGATGTCTCCCGCCCACCAAAACCGTGATCAGGATTTGTCCGGAGTCATCATGGCCAGGATGGGATGCCGCCCAAAAAGCGAAATATCCACTCGCTCCGGTACGGCCCAGCCGCGCGGCACCTCAGGCACCAGCGCCACCACCCTCCCTCCGTCGGCCAGCACCCGGCGCAGCTCCGCCCAGAGCCGGTGACCGGACCCGGCCAGCCGTACCTGCCGCTGCCAGGGCGGGTTGACCAGCACGCGGTCCACGCTCCCCGAGGGCAGCGGGAGGCGCCCCGCGTCGGCGCGCGCCCACGCCAGGCGCGGACCGTTGGCGGCGGCCGCCGCGATCGCCTCGCGACAACGGTCGAACCCGAGCGTGCGGGCCTCCGGCGCGCGGGCGGCGGCCTCGATGAGCGTGGTGCCCGCGCCGCAACACGGATCGATCACCAGCCCCTTCGGCTCGGCCAGGTACGCCATCGCGGCGGCCAGGGGCGGGTGCAGCGTCCCCGGCACCGAGCGCACCTTGTAGGCACGGCGGTGCAGCGGGCGCGCGCCCGCGCGCAGGGCGATCACGGCCCGCTCGCCCTCGACCGTCACCCGCCAGGACACGGCGCCGGCCGGAGGCACCCGGCCGGCGCGCCGCGCGTGGTAGGGACGGCCGAGCACGGGCCCGACCGCGTCCTCGATGTCGTAGCGGTTGTAGGCGCGCCGCCCCAGGAACGAGGCCGACACCTCCACTCCGGAAGGCCCTCCGCCAGATTCGAGCGGACGCCCGCCGAGTTCGAGGGGGCGTGCGGCGGTGAGGCGGTGGACGTCGATGGTCGCGGCGGCCGAGGCCAGGCGGCGCAGCGCGTCACGGCGGGGCCCGACGCCGTCGACCACGGCTCCCACGAGCAGTACGTCGTCGGCCATGCGGAGCTCCAGCGCCCCCGGCCCCGTGATCTCGAACCAGACCTCCCGGTGCCGCACCTCGCGCACGATGCCCAGCCCGGCGTGACGGATCTCCGTGGCAACCAGGTGTTCGATGCCGTGCACCGACCTGGCCACGGCAAGGGTATGCACGTGTCCTTCTCCCACGTCGCGACTCGGGAGGGCGTGGAGCCGTCCCGCATCGCCGGCGGTGGGTCACGAGCCGCGTGCCCGCCGACGGGTCGCTAACGCAGGAAGAAGAACGTCATACGCCCGACGCTATCGGGCTCGCGGACGTCCGGCCATCGATTTTCCAGGGCATACGTACGGTGTACGTTCAAAGTATTGACGTAAGTAGGCGCTTTCTCGAATTATGGGCGTATGAGCGCACTCGACTTCGATCTGTCGGATCAGCACTTCTGGGCCAGGCCCATGGCCGAGCGGGAAGCGGCCTTCGACACGCTGCGCGCACGGGACACCCCGGCCTTCTTCGAGGAGATGGAGGTGTCCTTCGCCCCCAAGGGCATCGGCTACCACGCGCTCGTCAGGCACGCCGACATCCTGGAGGCCAGCCGTAACCCGGAGGTGTTCAGCTCGGGCAGGGGCGGGGCCACGAACATCCCCGACATGCCCCCGGAGTTCGCCGAGTACTTCGGCTCGATGATCAACATGGACGACCCGCGCCACGCCCGCCTGCGCCGCATCGTCTCCCGGGCCTTCACGCCCAAGATGATCAAGCAGTTCGAGGCCGACGTGGAGACCGCCGCCGCCCGGATCGTCGACGACCTCCTCGTCACCGGCTCCGGCTGCGACTTCGTCACCGAGGTCGCAGCCCGCCTGCCGTTGAAGATCATCTGCGACATGATGGGCATCCCGGAGAAGGACTACCAGTTCATCTTCGAGCGCTCGAACCTGATCCTCGGCGGCTTCGACCCCGAGTACGCCGGCGACGACCTGACCAAGATCGCAGAACGCCTGCTCAACGCCGGCATGGAACTCCAGCAGCTCGTCCAGGACCTCGCCGCCCACCGCACGGACAACCCCTCGGGCGACCTCATCTCCGCCCTGGTCAACGCCAACATCGACGGCGAGCGGCTGACGCTGCAGGAGCTCGGCTCCTTCTTCATCCTCCTGGTCGTGGCCGGCAACGAGACCACCCGCAACGCCATCTCGTACGGCATGCGCCTGCTCTCCAACCACCCGGACCAGCGTGCCCTCCTCCTGGAGGACACCGAGGCCCGCCTGCCCGGCGCCGTCGAGGAGATCGTCCGTCTCGCCTCACCGGTGAACTTCATGCGCCGCAAGGTCACCCGCGACCACGAGATGAACGGCAACCTGTATCGCGAGGGCGAGAAGGTCGTCCTGTTCTACTGGGCCGCCAACCGCGACGAGCGCGTCTTCGCCGACCCGTACGCCTTCGACATCACCCGCGACCCCAACCCCCACGTCGGGTACGGCGGGCCGGGCCCCCACTTCTGCCTGGGCGCCCACCTGGCCCGCCGGGAGATCACCGTGATGCTGCGCGAACTGCTGCGCCGCGTCCCCCGGCTGGAGGCCGGTCACCCGGACCGGCTGCACTCCAGCTTCATCAACGGCATCAAGCACATGGAGTGCACGTTCTGAGGGTCAGGGGGCCGGGTTGGTCACCTTGATCTGCTTGACGACGGTGTTGATGTCGGGCAGGAGCCGCTTGGCGTCGCCGGGGATCGACATGTAGACGATGGCCGGCAGCTCGTTGGCCGTGTTGATCGCCGCGGTCACGATCGTGGCCTTGCCGGTGCCGGAGGTCAGCTCGTAGGCGATCAGGCGGCCGGTCGAGCCGTTGATCTTGAGCGGCTGCTGGGCGATCTTCCTGACCTTGTTGTCCTCGGGGAAGAAACGCTTGCGGGCGCTCAGCACGACCTGCTTGATCACCGGCTCCAGGTCGTCCTTGGAGGTGTAGGAGGCGGCCAGGCGCTGGGGGAGCGGGCCGGTCATCAGGTTGGCGTAGGTGTCGGTGCCGACCTGGACGTACTGGCGGGTGTCGTAGCCGTAGGTGGTCTTCACCAGGGGCCGCTGGTCGAGCAGCCACGTGCCGCCCAGGCGGGGCACCGAGATGCCGGCCTGCTGGTCGGGGACCACGCCCATGACCGGGGCCGCCTTGCCGGGGAAGCGCTTCAGCGGGCCGATCGTGGTGGACGGCTTGGTGGGCGTGGGCTTGCCGCTGGCCTGGGGCTTGGCGGCGGGCGGGTCCGTCGGCTCGCTCTCGCTGGCCAGCGGTCCCGCGACGAACGCCCACACCAGCGCGATCACCAGGGCCACCGCGACGGAGGCGGCCAGCGCGAACAGCCACACCGGCTTGCCCGGCTCGTCGAGCGACTCCTTGCCGTCGTCGCCGATCTCCTGGTAGTTGTCGCCGAAGACGGTGTTCCAGAGCTCCTGCTGGCGCTCGGGCGGCGGGGTGCGCGAGCCGCTGATCTGGCCCGCGGTGACGAACGGGCGGTCGGGGTCGGACGGGTCACGGCTCAGGTTGGAGCCCGGCCGGGCGTGCTGGCCCTGCTGGCCGTGCTCATCCGGCTCCTGGGGCGGGGCGGCCGGGGTGGGGTAGGCCTCGTTGTAGGTGATCGTCCGGTCCATGGGGTCGCCCTTGGGCTGCTGATCCTGCTGCCCCTCGGGCTGCCACCCCGGGGCCTCCGCGCCACGCCCGTCCGGCTGCCACCCCGGGGTCTCCGTGCGTCCGTCCGGCTGCCAGGCCGGGGCCGCCTCGGGGCGCCCGTCCTGCGGCCAGGCGCGCGGGTCGGGCTGGGCGTCCACCGGCGGCGGCGCGGCCGGTGGCCACGGGTCCTTCTGCGGCGGTCCTGCCGGGGGCCAGGGGGCGGGGCTGGACAGGTTGGACCAGGCCCCGTCGGCCGGCGGCGGCATCTCCGGCCACACCTGCTGCCCCGGACTCTGCTGCGCGGAAGGGTTCTGCGCCGACGGGTTCTGCTGTGCCAAAGGGTTCTGCTGCGCCGAAGGGTTCTGCGGGGCGGAGTGGGCGCCCTGCGGAGCGGAGTGGGCGCCGCCGGGCTGCGCGGTCTCCGGCCAAGGAGCGGGGGCGGGGGCGTCGGACCAGGCGGGCAGCGGATCCCGGACGGGGGGCTGCTCACGCGCGCCCAGTTGCTCACGCGCGCCCTGCTGATCACGCATACCCTGCTGATCGCGCATGTTCTGCTGGTCTCTCATTCCCTGTGCGTCCCGGCCCCGTCTACCACCCGACAGGTCACCCAAGGGGTCACGAGGATCCACCAAGGGATCCCGGCCACCGAGCGGGTCACGTTGTGGTGGTTCCGGCCAGGTGGGCTGTGGCGGCGGTCCCGCCTCCGGCCATGAGGTCGGCACCTCGTCGCGAGCCTCCGGCCAGGACGTGGGCACCTCGGGCCAGGATGGCGGCAAGTGTGGTGCTCCGGAATTCTCCGTTGCCATTGCTGCCGTACCTCCCGAGGTTATGTCCGGATTAGACGCATCCGGCATGATCTCATGTGGCCCGTGGTGTTCCGCAGGGAAACGTGCGAAGCCGTGCGGATCCGTCGGCGGATCCTGCATCGGCAGGTCGGCCGCTGATCGATCAGGCTCAGCAGGGTTGGCCACGGCGACGAGAGTATTCTAATGGGACATATGAGGTCACAACGGATGGATCTCAACGAGGTCTCATAGGACCTGAAGGGCCCATTCTGCCGGGTGCCCCAGGCGTAGTCCCCTCATTCTTCCGAAGACGTGCGCTAGGCTTGACCTATGCGTTCCGCGACCCTGCTTCTTAGCGGGCCGCGACGGCCCTGAGATCTCGCCGTCGCGGCTACCCCTCGTTGTCATACGAGGGGTTTTCTTATGGGGTCAGAATCAAACCAGAAGGACACCGCCGTGAGTGAGTACGACCCGCAGGCGCTGCAGGCCAAGTGGCAGCAGCGATGGGAGGAGCAGGACCCGTTCCGGGCCAGCGAGGACGCCGCCGACCCCCGCGAGCGCCGCTACATGCTGGACATGTTCCCTTACCCCTCCGGTGACCTTCACATGGGCCACGGCGAGGTCTTCGCCATCGGCGACGTCGTCGCCCGCTACTGGTTCCAGCAGGGTTACAACGTCCTGCACCCCATCGGCTGGGACTCCTTCGGCCTGCCCGCCGAGAACGCCGCGATCAAGCGGAACGCCCACCCGGCCGAGTGGACCTACGCCAACATCGACGTCCAGGCCAACTCCTTCAAGCGCTACGCGATCTCCTTCGACTGGTCGCGCCGCCTGCACACCAGCGATCCGGAGTACTACCGCTGGAACCAGTGGCTGTTCAACCGCTTCTTCGAGCGCGGCCTGGCCTACCGCAAGGGCGGCCTGGTCAACTGGTGTCCCAACGACCAGACCGTGCTGGCCAACGAGCAGGTCGTGGCGGGCAAGTGCGAGCGCTGCGGCGCCGAGGTCGTGCGCCGCGAGCTGACGCAGTGGTACTTCAAGATCACTGACTACGCGCAGCGCCTGCTGGACGACATGAGCCAGCTGGAGGGCGGCTGGCCGGAGCGCGTGCTGACGATGCAGCGCAACTGGATCGGCCGCTCCGAGGGCGCCGACGTGCTGTTCGAGATCGAGGGCCGCGAGGAGCCGGTCCACGTCTTCACCACGCGTCCCGACACCCTGTTCGGCGCCACGTTCTTCGTGGTCGCCGTGGACGCCGCGCTGGCCGACGAGATCGTCACCGGCGAGCACCGCGCCGAGTTCGAGGCCTACCGCGCCGAGGTCGCCAAGCTCAGCGACATCGAGCGCATGTCCACCGACAAGGACAAGAGCGGCGTCTTCCTGGGCCGCTACGCGATCAACCCGGTCAACGGCGAGCGCATCCCGGTCTGGGCGGCCGACTACGTCCTGGCCGACTACGGCCACGGCGCGATCATGGCGGTGCCCGCGCACGACCAGCGCGACCTGGACTTCGCGCTGAAGTTCGGCCTGCCGGTGCGGGTCGTCGTGCACACCGGGCTGGCCGACCCCGGCGAGACCGGCGAGGCCACCCCCGGCGAGGGCACGCTGGTCAACTCCGGCCCGCTGGACGGCCTGAGCAAGACCGAGGCCATCGCCACGATCATCCGGAGCCTGGAGACCGACGGCCGGGGCAAGGGCGCGATCAACTTCCGCCTGCGCGACTGGCTGCTGTCGCGTCAGCGCTTCTGGGGCACCCCGATCCCGATCATCCACTGCCCCGACTGCGGCGAGGTGCCGGTCCCCGACGACCAGCTGCCGGTCACGCTGCCCGACCTGCGCGGCGAGGCGCTGGCCCCCAAGGGCATCTCCCCGCTGGCCGGAGCCACCGAGTGGGTCAACGTCGCCTGTCCCAAGTGCGGCGGCGCCGCCAAGCGCGACACCGACACCATGGACACCTTCGTCGACTCCGCCTGGTACTTCCTGCGCTACACCGACCCCACCTACACCGACGGCCCGTTCGACGTGGAGAAGATCCGCGAGTGGGGCCCGATCGACATGTACGTCGGCGGCGTGGAGCACGCGGTCCTGCACCTGCTGTACTCGCGCTTCTTCGTCAAGGTGCTGCACGACATGGGCATGGTCGGCTTCACCGAGCCGTTCCTGCGCCAGCTCGGCCAGGGCCAGGTGATCAACGGCGGCAAGGCCATGTCGAAGTCCCTGGGCAACGGCGTCGACCTGGGCAAGCAGATCGACGACTTCGGCGTCGACGCGGTCCGGCTGACGATGCTGTTCGCCAGCCCGCCCGAGGACGACATCGACTGGGCCGACGTCTCGCCGCAGGCCTCGCAGAAGTACCTGGCCCGCGCCTTCCGCGTGATGGACGAGGTGGCCGGCGAGCCCGGCGCCGACTTCGCGCAGGGCGACCCGGCGCTGCGCAAGGTCACCCACAAGACCATCGACGAGGTCACCAAGCTGATCGAGTCCTACCGGTTCAACGTGGCGATCGCCCGCCTGATGGAGCTGACCTCCGCCGCCCGCAAGGCCATCGACTCCGGCCCCGGCGCCGGCGACCCCGCGGTGCGCGAGGCGGCCGAGTCGCTGGCGGTCATGCTGTCGCTGGTCGCGCCCTACACCACCGAGGAGGGCTGGGAGCGGCTGGGCCGTACCGGCTCGGTGGCGCTGGCGGGCTGGCCGGTGGCCGATCCCGCGCTGCTGGTCGAGGAGTCGGTGACCGCCGTCGTGCAGGTGGCCGGCAAGGTCCGCGACCGGCTGGAGGTGGCCCCTGACATCTCCGAGGGCGACCTGCGCGCGCTGGCGCTGGCCTCGGAGAAGGTGCGGGCGCACCTGTCCGGCGAGCCCCGCAAGGTGATCGTCCGCGCGCCGAAGCTGGTCAACATCGTCCCCTGATCCGGACGGACGTCACCGCAGGGCCGTCAGCCGGCCCCGCAGGAACGTGCGCTCCGCCGCGTTGCCGGTGAGTGCGATCGCCCGTTCGTAGGCCAGCGCCGCCTCGGCATTCCTGCCCAGGCGGCGCAGCAGGTCGGCGCGGACGGCGTGGCAGATGTGATAGCCGTCCAGCGGGAGCTCCTCGACCAGGGGAAGCGCCGCGGCGGGTCCCCGGACCTCGGCGAGCGCGACCGCCCGGTTCAGCGCCACGACGGGGGTCGGGTCAGCGCGATCAGCTGGTCGTACAGGGCCAGGATCTGCGTCCAGTCCGTCGGCGGCGGGTCGCTGTGGACCGCGTTGATCGCCGCCTGGATCTGGTAGGGGCCGGGGCTGCCGCGGCGCAGGCACCGCCGTACCAGCTCACGGCCTTCTGCCATGAGCGCGCGGTCCCACCGCGCGCGGTCCTGCGCGGCGAGCGGGACCAGCTCACCCGACTCCCCGGTACGGCCGGCCCGCCGCGCCTCGATCAGCAGCATGAGCGCCAGCAGCCCGGCCACCTCGGGCTCGTCCGGCATCAGCGCGGCCAGCAGCCGCCCGAGCCGGATCGCCTCGGCGCAGAGATCCTCCCTGGCCAGGTGGCCCTCGTTGAAGATCAGGTAGACGACGGCCAGTACCGAACGCAGCCGGTCGGGCAGGTCGGACTCCTTCGGCACCCGGTACGGGATCTTCGCGTCGCGGATCTTGCCCTTGGCGCGGACCAGGCGCTGGGCCATCGTCGGCTCCGGCACCAGGAACGCCCGCGCGATCTCGGCGGTGGTGAGCCCGCCGAGCAGCCGCAGCGTGAGCGCGACCTGGACGTTCCTGGCCAGGGCCGGGTGGCAGCAGGTGAAGATCAGGCGCAGCCGTTCGTCGCGCACGGGCCCCTCCTCGGCGGGCGGCTCCTCGCGGGCGTGCAGGAGCGCGGCCTGGAGGTGCCGGTCCTGGCGGGAGGACTCCTTGCGCAGCCGGTCGATGGCCCGGTTGCGGGCGGTGGTGATGATCCACCCGGACGGGCTGGGCGGCGGCCCCTCCTCCGGCCAGCGGCGCAGGGCGGTCGCGAACGCGTCCTGGACCGCCTCCTCGGCGAGGTCGATGTCGCCGAAGGCACGGACCAGGACCGCGACCGCGCGGCCGTACTCCTCGCGGAAGACGCGTTCGACCTGGTCAGTCACCGTGGATCGGGCGCACCTCGATCGGCAGGCCGACGGCCTGCGCCAGCTTGCCCGCCCACTCCAGGGCGTCGTCGAGGTCGGGGGCGCTGATCACGGTGAAGCCGCCGAGATGTTCCTTGCCCTCGGTGAACGGCCCGTCGGTCATGAGCACGTCGCCGTCCTTGGCGCGTACGACGGTCGCGGTCGAGGCCAGGTGCAGCCCGGCGGCGAACACCCATTGCCCGGCCGCCTTGATCTCCTCGTCCCAGGCCATGACGCGCGGCAGCACCTCGTCGAGCAGTCCCTCCGGCGGCTCGCCGTCGGGCTGGTAGATCGCGAGCAGGTAGTTCATCCTCTTGTCCTTCCCTCGGTCACCTTCTATACGAACGGCCCGGCCCTTTCTCGACAGGAGTTGACCTCAAGTCGAGTTGAGGTCGCACAGTGGACCCATGGTGAAGATCGGCGTCGGACTTCCGACGATGCAGGAGATAGAAGCGCTCGGCCCGGACGGCGTGGCCCGCGCGGCACGGCTGGCCGAGGAGGCCGGTCTCGACTCCGTGGGCGCCGCCGACGTGCTCATCGGGGACGGGACGCTCGCGCTGGAGAGCGTGGTCACGCTGGCCACGGCCGCCGCCGTCACCGAGCGGATCAAGCTCGACTTCGGGGTGCTGTCCGTGCCCACCCGGCCGGTGGCGATGATGGCGGCGCAGGTGCAGACCTTGCAGTACCTCTCGCGGGGCAGGGTCCGGCTGGGCGTGGGCATCGGGGGTTTTCCCGGCTCGCCGTTCTGGACCGCGATCGGCGCGATCGGCACGAACCGCGGCCGGGCGGCCGACGAGGCCCTGCGCGCGCTGCCCGGCCTGATCGCCGGGCGGCCCACCCCGGTGGGTGAGGGCCCGGAGGTGACGCTGGCCCCCGGTACGGCGGTGCCGCCCCTGCTGGTCGGCTCCGGCATCGGCGAGGCCGGCCTGCGGCGGGTGGCACGTCACGCCGACGGCTGGCTGCCCTCCGGGCTGACACCGGCCCAGCTCAAGACGGCCGTGGCCAGGCTGAACGAGCTTGCCGACGAGTACGGCAGGCCAGCCCCCTTCGTCCACGTGGGCGTGCACGCCGTCCTGGGCGACGACCCCGAGGCGAAGCGGGCGATGGAGGCCCAGCTCGCCGGCTTCTTCCAGCTCTCGCCCGAGGAGATCCGCGAGGCCACGGTGAGCGGCTCCCCGCGGGAGGCGGCGGAACGGGTGGCGGCCTTCGCCGAGGCGGGCGCGGCCGAGGTCGGCTTCGGCATCGACGGCACCGACTTCCTCCACCAGGTGGAGCTGGCCGGGGAGGTCAACGCCCACGTGACCCGCGGTTAGGTGGCGGGTCGCCGCCAAGGCGGGTTTCCGCCAGGGCGCCGTCTAGGCCGGGCCGATCGGGGCGGCGTTAGATCGGTCGCATGCCCCTCATCGTTTCTTCCCGACGGCTCGCCGGGGCGGTGGCCGCCACCGCGCTCGCGGCCACCGCGTTAGCCCCCTTACCGGCCCACGCGTCCCCGGAGACGGCCTCCCAAGGCGTCACGGTCACGCTGATCACCGGGCACCAGGTCCGCCTCAAGGCGGACGCGGTCTCCGTCGAACGTCCCAAGGGCGCCACCGGCGGCGTCCAGACGTACCACGCCGGCGGCGACGTCCACGTCGTCCCCGACGAGGCGGCCCCGCTGCTGGCGGCCGGAAAGCTCGACCCTCGCCTGTTCAACGTCACCGACCTGGTCGAGATGGGCTACGACGACGCGCGCAGCGGCGGCGTGCCCATGATCGCCACCTACCAGGGGGCCGCCCCGCGCTCGGCCCCGCGCGGCGCCTCCATCGTGCGGGCGCTGCCCAGCGTCAGGGGCGCCGCCCTGCGGGCGCCCAAGAAGGACGTCCGCGAGTTCTGGAACGGCCTCGCCACCTCCGGAGCCGCCAAGATCTGGCTCGACGGCAAGGCGAGGGCGAATCTCAAGGAGAGCGTCCCGCAGGTCCAGGCCCCGGCGGCCTGGGCGCAGGGCCTGGACGGCGCCGGCGTCAAGGTGGCCGTGCTCGACAGCGGCGTCGACGCCACCCACCCCGACCTCCAGGGCCAGATCGCCGAGCAGGCCAGCTTCGTGCCCGGCCAGGAGGTCAAGGACGCCAACGGCCACGGCACCCACGTCGCCTCCACGATCGCCGGCACCGGCGCCGCCTCCTCCGGCGCCAACAAGGGCGTGGCCCCCGGCGCCGACCTGCTGGTCGGCAAGGTCCTCGACGACGAGGGCAGCGGCCAGGACTCGTGGATCATCGCCGGCATGGAGTGGGCGGCCAGCAAGGCGGGCGTGGTCAGCATGAGCCTCGGCTCGCCGCTGCCCGACTCCGGCTCCGACCCGATGTCGCTGGCCGTGGACGAACTGTCCAAGAAGCACAACACGCTCTTCGTGATCGCCGCGGGCAACGCCTACAACCCCGGCGCGATCGGCTCGCCGGGCTCGGCGGCCAGCGCGCTGACCGTGGCGGCCGTGGACAAGGCCGACCAGCGCGCCCCCTTCTCCAGCCAGGGCCCGCTGACCCTCACCTACGGCCTCAAGCCGGACATCTCCGCCCCCGGCGTCACGATCAACGCGGCGCGGTCGTCGTTCGCCGGCGGCAGCGGTCCGTACGTGGCCATGGACGGCACCTCCATGGCCACCCCGCACGTGGCGGGAGCGGCGGCGATACTCAGGCAGCGCCACCCGGACTGGACCTGGCAGCAGCTCAAGGACACGCTGATGAGCAGCGCCAAGGGCCTGGACAACACCCCGTACGAGCAGGGCACCGGCCGGCTGGACGTGGCCGCCGCCGTCGGCGCGAAGGTCAGCGCGACCGGCTCGGTGCCGGTGGCGCTGTTCGACTGGCCGCACGAGCCGGGCGAGGCGCCGCTCAAGCGGGTCATCACCTACCGCAACGACGGCGACGCCCCCGCCACCCTGAACCTCACCGCCCAGGCGCCGGCCAAGCTGTCCGCGCCGTCCGTCACCGTCCCCGCCCAGGGGAGCGCCACGGTGGAGCTGAGCGTCGACCCGGACGGGCTGGAGGCCGACCAGACCCTGTCGGGCCTGGTCACCGCGACCGACGGCACGATCACGGTCCGCACCGCCTTCGCCGCGGTCAAGGAGCGCGAGCTCTACGACCTCACGCTCGAACTGCGCGACCGCTCCGGCGAGCCCGCAGCGGGCTACGTGGTGCTCTCGCAGCTCGGCGACCGCTATCCGTGGCAGTACGCCGTGGACGGCAAGCGCACGCTGCGCCTGCCGCCCGGCTCGTACATGGCCACCAGCTACCTGCCGGTGGCGGGCGAGCGGGCCGACGCGCTCGGCACCGCCGTACTCGTGGATCCCGAGATCACGCTGGACAAGGACACCCAGGTCGTCCTCGACGCCGCCCGCGCCCGGCGGGTCAGCGCGAAGGTCGCGCAGCGCACCGAGGACCACCAGGTCAAGGTGGACTTCTACCGCTCACCGCCGGAAGGCGAGGGCGCGCGCGGCGCCTACCAGGTGCCCGTCGCGATCGAGGACGTCTACGTCAGCCCCACCGAGAAGGTCGCCCGGGGCTCGTTCGGCCTGCTCACCCGCTGGCGCAAGGGCGAGCCCATGCTCAGCGTGAGCGCCCCCGGCCTGCCGCCGATCGAGGCGCTGGTCCAGATCGACGCCACGATCACCGACGGCCGTGCCCTGCTCAAGGGCGTCCACGCGGGCAAGGGCGACGACTACACCGGCATCGACGCCCGCGGCAAGGCCGTGATCGTCGAGCGCTCCGACGCCGTCACCCCGCAGGCGCGGGCCGCGAAGGCGATCGCCGCGGGGGCGAAGCTCCTGCTCGTCGTCAACGACCGTCCCGGCCGCCTCATGGAGGTGTACGGCGAAGCCGTCACGATCCCCGTGGCCTCCCTCACCCGCGACGCCGGAGCGAAGGCGGCCGAGCTGGCCAGGAAGGGCCGCCTGCTCCTGGCCACCGAGCAGTCCCGGTACGCCGACTACCTGTACGACCTGGTAGACGTGCACCCGGAGGCGGTCCCCGACCGCGACCTGACCTACCGCCCGCGCGGCCTGGCCCGGATCGACTCCACCTACTACGGCAGCGGCGCCAAGGCCGGCAGCGGCTACCGCTACGACATGCGCGAGGGCTGGGGCCCGGCCATCGGCTTCGAGGAGTACGAGACGTTCCCCAAACAGCGCACGGAGTGGGTCTCCACCCAGCCGGGCTCCATCTGGTACGAGAACCACGGCGTCGGCCTGAACTACTTCGCCGCCTGGGAGATGCGGCAGTCGCCGCGCACGTACCGGCCGGGCGAGCGGCTGGAGCAGGAGTGGTTCCACCCGGTCGCCAGGCCCCGGCTCGGCGACACCTACTGGGGCCCGTTCCGGCAGACCAACGGCTACGTCCAGTTCAACATCACGCCGTGGACGGACGGCGGGCCGAGCCGGGCGGGGTCGATGCCGGACGACGAGTACGACACCACCTCGATCGCGCTCTACCAGGGCGACAAGCTGATCCAGCGGGCCAAGGGGCGGGCGTTCTCGCCGCGTGACCCGCTGCCGGAGGCGGCGCTGCCGTACCGGCTGGTGCTGGACAGCGCCAGGGACGGCGGGACGTGGCGGACCTCGACCCGCACGCGCACCGAGTGGGGGTTCACCTCCGGCGCCAACGACCCGGACGGGCCGTTCAACGTGGACATCCCGCTGCTGCAACTCGACTACGACGTGCGTACGGACCTGGCGGGCGACGTGCGCGGGCCGGTGGCGCGCATCGGGCTGTCGGGCACGACGCAGGAGTGGCTGGCCAAGCCGGTCAAGGCGACGGAGGCGACGCTGCAGGCCTCCTTCGACGACGGCGCGACGTGGCAGCCGGTACGGCTGCGCCCGGCCGGGGCGGGCGCGTGGCGCGCGGACCTGGTCACGCTGGGCAAGAAGGGGTTCGTCTCGCTGAAGGCGACCGCCAAGGACGGGCAGGGCGGGACGGTCTCCCAGGAGATCATCCGTGCGTTCGGTTTGCGCTGACATAACCGTGAAATCACGATCCGGGGCCGAAGGCGGGATTTCCGGCTTCGGCCTCGGGCCTGCCCCCATACTGATCCGCGTCCCGACACGGCGGGGAAGGGCGGGCAACGTGCTGGAGGCGCTCGGCCTCACCGACGAGGAGGAGGCGGTCTACCGCCACCTGGTCGCCCGGCCGTCCGCCTCAGCGGGGGAGATCGGCGCCGCGCTCACCCTCCCCGGCCCGCGCGCGGACGAGCTGGCGCGCAGCCTCGCCGCCCGCGGCCTGGTCAGCACCCTGCCCGGCGAGCGGTTCTGCGCCGTGCCGCCCGCGGTCGCGCTCGGCTCGCTGCTCACCGTCCGCCGCGACGAACTGCGCACGGCGGAGCTCGCCCTCATCGCCCTGGCGGAGGAGCATCGCTCGGCCGCCGCCGGTCGCGCCATCGGCGACCTGATCGAGGTCGTGTCCGGGGTCGACGCGCTGCGCCAGCGCTTCGCCCAGGTACAGCACGCCGCCAAGGAGCAGGTACGCAGCTTCTCCACCGCGCCGTTCGTCGCGGTGCCGATCGGCGAGAACGCCGCCGAGGAGCAGGGCGTCAAACGCGGCGTGAGCTACCGCGTGGTGGTCGAGCGCGACCTGCTCACCGCGCCCGGCGCCGCGCAGGAGGCGGTCACCTCGTTACGCCAGGGCGTGCGGGTACGCGTCGCCGACCGGCTGCCGATCAAGCTGATCATGGCCGACTCGGCGCTCGCCCTCGTCCCCCTCAGCACCTCGGCCGGCGACCGGCCCGGCGCGGTGCTCCTGCACGGCAGCGGCCTGCTGGCCGCCGTCGAGGCGCTGTTCGAGGCGGTGTGGGAGCGCGCCTACCCGCTGCGCATGGACGCCTCGGCGGCCGTGGCGGAGCCGGACATCACCGAGCTGGATGCCAAGATCCTCAGCCTGCTGCTGGCCGGGCTGACCGACGAGGCCGTCGCCGGTCAGCTCGGTCTGTCCCTGCGCACGCTGCAGCGGCGGATCAGGCAGCTCATGGACCTGGCGGGCGTGCGTACCCGCGTCCAGCTCGGCTGGCAGGCAGCGCAGCGCGGCTGGGCCTAGGGCTTCTAGCCTCCCCAGGCCTCGAACTCGTAGATCCGGGCCGCCGGGTCGCCGTTCTGGGTGGGTGTGGTGACATTCAGGCGTACGTGGCGGGCGGTGAGCGCCACCGGGTGGTCGGAGACGGCGGCGGTGTTGGCCGCGACCGTGACCGCGGTGGTCCAGGCGTCCGAGGCGGAGGCGCGGACCTGGATGGCATAGGCCCGTGTGTTCCAGGAGGCGGACTCGCCGCCCGCCTGCGCGTGCCTGACGGTGAACCTGGTCAGGGCCTTGGCCGCGCCGAGGTCCACCTCCATCCACTTGGCCGAGGTCAGGGCGCACCACTTGTCGGTGTTCCCGCCGCCCACGCTGCCGTTGACCGCCTTGGCCGGGCCCTCGTTCGCGTTGCACTGGCCCGAGGCGGTGGCCGGGCGGTTCAGCGCCAGGTTCGTCTCGCCGGTGCCGGACCAGGAGACCGTGGTGCTGGCGGGGGCCGAGCGGCCGTACTCGGCGCTGACCGCCTCCACGTCGAGCGTGGTGCTCGCCTCGGATCCGGCGCGGTCGAGCTGCGGCACGAAGTAGGCCTCGCCCGGGGTGGCGCCCAGGTAGGTGCGGGTGCCGTCGGGGTTGCGGCGGTAGAGGTCGTAGTGGTGGGGGTGGCCCGAGCCGGTCCAGCTCAGGCGGAGCGACTTGCGGGCGGGGGAGACGTCGGTGGCGCCGAGCACGGTGAGCCCGGACGGTGCGCCGGGCACGTCGACCGCGCCGTCGTAGACGGCGAGCTGGCCGACCCTGACGTCGTAGGCGCCCGCCGTACCTTCGGCGCGCAGGCCCACCTGGGCGATGGTACGGCCCGCGTGGGCGGACAGGTCGAGCGTCCTGCGTTCCCAGCCGGTGCCGCCGGTCGAGCCGAGATCCAGCGGCACGAACGTGGACGGGGTGTCGGTGAAGGCCACGGCCGCCTTCAGCCGGGTCGGCCCCGCGGCGGGCGTCTTCACCACGACCGACAGCTTGGTGCCGGCCGCCACCGGCAGGCGCGTCTGGTACAGGCGCAGCGTGTTGGCGGCGTCGAGGGTGCCGGTCAGGCGGAGCGAGGAGCCGCCCTCGTAGGCGTCGCCGTAATCGATGGACGGGGTGAGCCTGGTGCCGGAGGAGGTGATGACCCAGCGGTAGGTGGGCGGCACGTCCTGGACGGACAGGTTGTTCCAGCCCCCGGTACGCACCCGGACCCCGCCGACGTTGTAGAAGTCGCCGTGACCGGTGTTGAACCCGGTGACGAACGGCTTGCCGGTGACCGGGCTCGACTCGGCAACGTAGTGGGCCAGGCCCTTCCAGGCCGAGGTGGTGCTCGTGTTCGACGGGTCGGCGTTGGCGCCCACCCAGTAGCGGGAGTCGCGGGTGCGGAAGTCGGCGGGGCCGCTCGCGGACTTCCACGTCCACTCGGGGCGGTAGATGCCCAGCGAGGTCACGTGCGGCTGGCCGCCGGGGAAGACCGCGTTCCAGTTGACGCCCGAGTTGTAGCCGTTGGCCTCGGTGTCGATGCCGCTGTACAGGTCGAACTCGCTGCGCCCCATCTGGCGGGCCAGGTCGCGGGAGGAGGTCAGGCCCGACCAGCCGAAGTCGATGAACATGTTGTCCGAGGCCTGGAAGAAGCTGTCGTTGGCGCTGGTCAGCGCGTCCTGCCAGGAGATGGCGCCCGACTCGGTCATGGCGTCGTACCACATGACCTGCATGCCCTTGGCGCGTAGATAGGAGATCACGTTGCGCAGCTCGGTGGCCAGCGCGGCGTCGCCTCCGGCGGTCTCCTGGTTGATGAACCAGCCGTCGAAGCCGTAGTGCTGCGCCACCTGGGCGAGCTTGTCGGCGACGGGGTAGGTGGAGCCCTGCTTCTGGACGAAGTCCCGTACCCACTGGATCTGGCCGCCGTAGGCGGTGGGCGGGAAGAAGACGGTCCCGTAGACCCTGACGCCGTTGCGGTGGGCGGCGTCGATCACGGGGCCGTTGGGGGCGAGGATCAGGCCCTCACTGGCCGAGCCGCCCCAGAGGACCAGCGTGTCGATGTACTGCCAGTAGGTGAAGGCGTAGTAGTTCGGGTCGGGCCCGCCCTGGGAGGGGTTGCCGGAGGTGGGGGCGAAGGCGGCCAGCGAGGCGACGCGGCCCTCACCGGCGCGGGCGTTGGCGTTGGCCTTCAGCGCCGGGTCCGAGACGCGGGGCCGCAGCGGGACGCTCGACCGGTTGAACCGGGCGTCGGGATCGCTCGCCGGGTTCCAGGACAGGATGGTGCCGGGATGCCAGTACGAGGCGTACGGCTGGTCGCCGGGGGCGGCGGCCCGTGCGGGGAGGGCGACGAGGGCGGTCGCGACCAGGACCCCGCACAGCAGGGGTAACAGACGACGGGTCATGAAGATCTCCTCGATGCTAAATCGCTTTAGCTGTCTGCGGTGGAGACGCTACTTCATCCTCTGTTGCTGTACTAGACCGCTTTAGCGAGCTGTTCGCTGGGAGCGAGCACGAGCCGTCGCCGCGGACCGAGCACTAGGGTTCAGATGTGACAAATGGCGCATACCTGAGATATCCGCATCTGCACGGTGACCTGGTCACCTTCGTCGCCGACGACGATGTCTGGCTCGCTCCGCTGAGCGGCGGCCGCGCGTGGCGGTTCACCGCCGACCGCATCCCGGTCAGCTTCCCCCGCTTCTCGCCCGACGGCACCCGGCTCGCCTGGACCGGCGCCCGCGAAGGCGCGCCCGAAGCCTTCGCCGCCGAGATCGACGGCGCGGCGGGCGACCGGCTGACGTTCTGGGGCAACGGCACGACCGGCGTACGCGGCTGGACCGCCGACGGGAACGTGCTGGCCGTGACCGCGGCGGGCGAAGGCGGGCGGAGCCGGACCTGGGCCTACTCCGTGCCGCTCGACGGCGGTCCCGCCACGCGGCTGCCGTACGGGTGGGTCAGCGAGGCGGCCGTCGACGGTGAGCGGGTCGCGGTGGTCTCCGCGGTGTGGCGCGAGCCGTCGCAGTGGAAGCGCTACCGCGGCGGGACCGCGGGCAAGATCTGGGTGGACGCCGACGGCGACGGCGAGTTCGAGCGGCTGTTCGCCGACCGGCTCTCGCCGTACTCGTCGGTCATGTGGGTGGGGGAGCGGCTGGCGTTCCTCAACGACGAGGACGGGACCGCCAACCTCTACTCCGCCCTGGCCGACGGTTCCGACCTGCGGCGGCACACCACGCACGACGGCTTCTACGCCCGGCACGCGGCCACCGACGGGCAGCGCGTGGTCTACAGCCATGCGGGGGACCTCTGGCTGATGGAGGGTCTGGACGCGGAGCCGTACAAGCTGGACATCACGCTCGGCGGGCCGCGCCCGGCGCGCGCCAAGCGCCCGGCGCCCAGCCGCGTCGGCGGCTTCTCGCCCGACGCGACCGGACGCGCCAGCGCGATCGAGATCCGCGGCACCGCGCACTGGGTGACCCACCGCGACGGTCCCGCCGGCGCGCTACGCGCCGAAGCAGGCGTGCGGGTACGGCTGCCGCGCACCCTCGACGCCGACGGCCGCGCCATCTGGGTCTCCGACGCCACCGGCGAGGACGCGCTGGAGACCGGCGTGCCCGGCGGCGAGATCCGCACCCTGGCCGCCGGAGAGCTCGGACGGGTACTCGAACTGGTCGCCGCGCCCGACGGCAAGCACGCCGCCGTCGCCACCCACGACGGCCGCCTGCTCGCCGTCGACCTCGACAACGGCACCCTGCGCGAACTCGACAGGACCGCCCACGGCGACATCGGCGACCTGGCCTTCTCGCCCGACTCCGCCTGGCTCGCCTGGGTCCACCCGCACCCGGAGCCGCTGTCGCAGATCAAGGTCGGGCGGATCGACGGGACCGCCACGCTGGAGGTGACGCAGCCGCGCTTCTCCGACTACTCGCCGGTCTTCACCAAGGACGGCAAGCACCTGGCGTTCCTGTCCATGCGGACCTTCGATCCGGTCTACGACTCGCACGTCTTCGACCTGTCCTTTCCCAATGCGTGCCGGCCGTACATCGTGCCGCTGCAGGCCACCACGCCCAGCCCCTTCGACCCGAGCCTCCAGGGGCGCGGGTTCAACGGCGAGGACGACGACAAGGGCTCCAAGGACGCCAAGGACAAGAAGAACGGCGACACGCCGCCGCGTACCGAGGTCGACGCCGAAGGGCTTGGCGCCCGCGTCGTGCCCGTCCCGGTGCCCGCCGGCCGCTACGGCAACCTGCGCACCGCCAAGGACGCCCTGCTGTGGCTGCGCCACCCGCTGACCGGCCAGCTCGGCGACGGCACCGACGTCACCCCCGAGGTGGTGCTGGAGCGCTACGACCTCAAGAAGCGCGCCAAGGCCGAGCTCGGCAAGGAGTACCGCGCGTTCGAGGTCAGCGCCGACGGAAGCCGCCTGGTCACCAACGGCAAGAACGGCCTGCAGACCCGCGCCGCCGGCGAGGGCGACGAGGTCGTCACCATCGACCTCGACCGCGTCGGCGTCACCGTCGACCCCGTCGCGGAATGGCGCCAGAGCTACCGGGAGGCCGGCCGCCTCATGCGCGACCACTTCTGGCGCGCGGACATGAACGGCGTCGACTGGCAGGGCATGCTCGACCGCTACGCCCCGCTCGTCGAGCGCATCGGCTCCTACTCCGAGCTGATCGACCTGCTCTGGGAGGTACAGGGCGAACTCGGCACCTCCCACGCCTACGCCCGCCCCAACGGCACCGGCGTCGACCCCCGCCGCCGCCAGGGCCTGCTCGGCGCCGACCTGGCCCGCGACGAGGACGGCACCTGGCGCGTCACGCGCATCCTGCCCGGCGAGAGCTCCGACCACGACGCGCGCTCGCCGCTGCTCGCGCCCGGCGTCGCCGTCCGCGAGGGCGACGCGATCCTCGCCGTCGGCGGCCGTCCCGTCGACCCCGTGCGCGGCCCGCTCGCCGCCCTCGCCGGCACCGCGGGCCAGCCCACCGAGCTCACGGTACGGCCGGCCTCGGGCGGCGACCCGCGCCGCGTCGTCGTCACCCCGATCACCGACGAGACCCAGCTCCGCTACCACGAGTGGGTCGAGAGCCGGCGGGCCCGCGTCCGCGAGCTGTCCGGCGGCCGGCTCGGCTACCTGCACGTTCCCGACATGGTCGCCGCGGGGTGGGCGCAGTTCCACCGCGACCTGCGTACCGAGATGGACCACGACGGCCTCGTCGTCGACGTGCGGGAGAACGGCGGCGGGCACACCTCCGAGCTCGTGCTGGAGAAGCTGTCCCGGCGGGTGTCCGGCTGGGAGCGCGCCCGAGGCTACGAACCCCACCGCTACCCCCGGGACTCCCCGCGCGGCCCGATCGTCGCCGTCGCCGACGAGTTCGCCGGCTCCGACGGGGACATCGTCAGCGCCGGCATCAAGATCCGCGGCATCGGCCCGCTGGTCGGAACCCGGACGTGGGGCGGCGTCATCGGGATCGACTCCCGGTACTCGCTGGTCGACGGCACCGTGGTCACGCAGCCCCGGTACTCGTTCTGGCTGGAGGGACACGGCTGGGGGGTCGAGAACTACGGCGTCGACCCCGATGTGGAGGTGGTCATGACGCCGCAGGACCGGGTGGCGGGGCGGGACCCGCAGCTGGAGAAGGCGGTGGAGCTGGCCTTGGCCGCGCTGGAGGAACACCCTGCGGCGACGCCGCCCGACCTTCCGCCTCTCGCCTGACCGTTTCTCAGGCGAGGACCGGCACTATACGGTCCAGGATCTGGGCCACGGTGTCCTCGGTGGTGGCGAAGTTGAGGCGCACGTAGTCGTCACCACCGGGGCCGAAAGCGGCCCCGTCGTTCAGCAGGACCCTGGCCTCGCGCTCCAGGACGTCGGCGACGCCCGGACGGCCGACGTTCAGCCAGGCCAGGTACGTGGCCTCGGGCACCCGGTAGGCGACCGTGTCCGGGAGGCGGGCGGCGAGGGTGTGGCGGTTGCGGTCCAGGAGGGCGAGCGTGTCCGCCAGCCACGTGTCGCCGTGCCGCCAGGCCGCCACCGTGGCCTCGACGCCGAACAGGTGGGCGGAGCCGTACAGGAAGGGGGGCTGCTCCTCTAGCGCCTTGCGGACCTCGGGCATGCCGACGTGGGCGATCGAGCAGCGGATGCCGCCCAGGTTGAACGCCTTGGTGGCCGAGGTCAGGGTGACGGTGCGTTCCGGGAGGATGGTGGCGAAGGGGATGTGCCGGTGGGGGGCGTACACGAGGTCGGCGTGGATCTCGTCGGAGATCACCAGCAGGTCGTGGCGGATCGCGTGCTCGGCCAGGAGTTCCAGCTCGGCGCGGGTGAAGACGCGTCCGGTGGGATTGTGCGGGTTGACCAGCAGCAGTACCCGGCAGCCGCGCAGGTCCGGCACCTCGAACCGCCACGACTCGCCGTCGGGTTCGAGCTGGATCGGGCGCATCGGACGGTCCATTCCGGCAAGCGTGCCCAGGAACGGATGGTAGGCCGGTGTATGCAGCGCCACCCCGTCGCCGGGGCGGGTCCAGACCTGCAGGAACACCTGGAGAGCCTGGTTGAGGTCACTATAGGTCCTGCAGTGCCCGAGGTCGGGAGCCCACCCGAACTTGGCGGCCATGCGCTCGGCGAACGCCTCGGACATGGGACCGGCCTGGTGGTTGTCCAGCCAGGTCGGATAGCCGAGATCACTCTCCGCCCGCGCCTTGAGCGCCTCGACGACGGCCGGTGCGGTGGGCAGATCCATGTCCGCCACCCAGGCCGGAATCACACCCGGCGCGACCTTGCTCCACTTCAACCCATCACGTTTCACCCGAGCATTGTATTTTTCCCGACATTTCACGACAGAGCCCACAACCCCGACCCAGCACCCACCGCGTGGGGCGCGGCCCACGGAAAGCCTCCGGCCATGGATCACCTATGCGGCGCAGACCACGGCCCGCTCACCCGACCCGCACCCACCACCTGGGGCGCGGCCCACGGAAGCCTCCGGCCATGGACTACCTATGCGGCGCAGACCACCACCCGCTCATCCGAACCGCACTTGGGCGCGGCTCACGGAAAGCTCCGGCCATGGACCACCTATGCGGCGCAGACCCCTCAAGCGTGGCGGGGCGGCGCGTACCCAAGAGAGGGGCCCTTGCTCCCACGGCATCGGCGCGCGTCAAGGAGGAGTCGCACGCGTCAGAGGGAAACCGTGACGGGAGAGGGGAACCGTGAGGGGAGAGGGCCCGGCGTGGTGCCGGGCCCTGAGGGTCAGAGGCGGCGGAGGACGGCTACCACCTTGCCCAGGACGCTGGCCTCGTCGCCTGGGATGGGGTCGTAGTTGGGGTTGTGGGGGACCAGCCAGACGTGGCCGTCCTTGCGCTTGAAGGTCTTCACCGTGGCCTCGCCGTCGATCATGGCGGCCACGATGTCCCCGCTCTCGGCCACCGGCTGCTGGCGGACCACAACCCAGTCGCCGTCGGCGATCGCGGCCTCGATCATCGAGTCACCGGAGACCTGGAGGAGGAAGAGCGTGCCCTCGCCGACGAGCTGCTTGGGGAGGGCGAAGACGTCTTCGACGCTCTCCTCGGCCAGGATCGGGCCACCGGCGGCGATGCGGCCGACCAGCGGGACGTACGCCGCGGTGGGGCGGCTGACCGCGGGCTCGTCGTCGTTGGCGTCGGGATCGACCCACAGGACCGGCTCGCCGGGCAGGCGGACCTCCAGCGCGCGCGGACGGTGGGGGTCGCGGCGCAGGTAACCCTTGCGCTGCAGGGCCGTCAGCTGGTGCGACACGCTGGACGTGCTCGTCAGCTGGACGGCCTCGCCGATCTCCCGCATGGACGGGGGATAACCGCGCTGCTGGACGGAATCGCGGATCACCTCGAGGATCTTGCGCTGCCGTGGGGTCAGGCCCAGGGAGTCACGCCGGCGCACCGCGAGGTCGCTGACCCCGTTTGCGTCATCCCGCTCGCTCATGCTCTCCTCCTCGCCCGGTGGGCGGCCTCTGCGGCGCGCCTGCCGGTCTGTGGTCTTCATGTCGCACACAGCGACGATATCGCCGTCGAAGATCATCCTCAAACAATTGTTCGAGTCTTCCTCGAAAATGTCGCCAGCGTGGTGTACAACATCGTACGGGAGTTCGATCGACACCGTGTTCGATTTGCCGATCTTTATTGGGCCTTTTGCTAAGGCCACAGGGGCGGGAGGCCAATCGTGCGAGCGACCACAACCACATCATCGACCAGCGACGACGTCCAGGGGCTCACGCTGATCGCCGACATCGTCCTGGCCGACGCCCGGCGCGCCGCCGAGAGCGCCGGGCACCACCGTTCGAAAAATCGGGGCACCGGGCGTTCGAACAACGGCGTCCTGGGGGACTCCGTAGAGCGGGCCGCGGCGCGCACGGCCGGGCAGGGCTCGCGTCCCGGCCGCGTGCGCCGCGGCCGTCCGGGTGGCCCGACCCTGTGGCTCGTCCCACCGCCACGCACGGAGCCCACGGGCACGGACCCCGGCACGCGACCCGACAGTCCCGCACGGGGCGACGGACCTGCGCGGCCTGACAGCCCCGCGCGGGGTGACGGGCTCGCGCGGCCTGACAGTCCCGCGCGGGGTGACGCGCTCGCACGGGGCGGACGGTCCGCGCCGCCTGATGGGGCCGCGTCGCGTGACCCGTCCGTGCATGGCGACGGGTCTGCGGACGGTCGCGGGAGTTCGGGTGAACGGCCACGCCGTCGCCAGGAGCGTGCCCGGGGCCGTTCGAGGAACGGCGGGCGGTCGCGGGGCCGTCAGGAGCGTGCGCGGAGCAGGGTCGCCGGGGCCGCGGGGGCTCTCGGGGACACCCGAACGCACGACACCCAGCCGATCCCGCGCAAAGGCGGGCCCAGCGGGCGAGGGACCGGTGGGAGTGGCGTCGCCGGGCGCGGAAGTGCCGGGCGTGAAAGTGCCGGGCGTGGTGGTTCCGGGCGTGGTGGTGGGGTGCGGGTCAATCGGCCCAAGCCTCCCGTACGGCTGACGCGGCGCGGCAGGGCGGCGCTGGTGGTGGTCGTGGCCGCGCTCTCCCTGGCCGGCCTGTGGCTGGGCACCCGGGCGGTGAGCCTGGCATCGGCGGGCCAGGCCCTCCCCAGCCACGCGGGCCTGCCGTGGGTCGTGGTCGAGGACGGCGACACCCTGTGGACCATCGCCGCAACCGTCTCCCCCGAGGCCGAGGCCGACGCCGTGGCCCGGGACATCATGCGGCAGAACGGGCTGAAGAGCTCCCTGATCCGTCCCGGCACCCGCCTGTACATCCCCGCGGGCCGCTGAGGACGCATCGCCGTACACCTGAAGGCGGAAGCGCGCGCCCGGCAACGGGCGCGCGCTTTCCGCGCTCACCCGGCAAGCCTCACGGACATACAGGCGCCACACCCCTCACACCGGCCTCGGAAACCTCCGGAACCCCGGCGCACAAGGGCTTCCCGCACTCCAGGCAAGATCATCAAGGCCCCAGCGGGCAAGCCCGCCAGCACCCCACCGACCTGCGGAAACAGGTCCGGGAACACCCGGCTCGCCCCGCTTGTTGACGCCGACACGCCCGGCCGGAGCGCCCACCACCCCGCTGATCAGCGACTTCGATGGGAAGGGCCGCGCCAACTTGCGTTCATGGTCGCGCGCTTCTAACTTAGGACCACAACATCTAGTAGTTACACCGATGTAGTTCACCACAACTTGTGTTTCCGTGACCGCTCCATGGCTCGCCGTGGGGTGTGCGCGAGCGTACGGGGACAACCGCTTTACGCGGCCGTTCGAGGAGGCGAAGCAGCGTGCACTGTCCGTTCTGCCGCCACCCCGACACGAGGGTCATCGACAGCCGCTCCACGGACGACGGCGCGGCCATCCGGCGACGCCGGACGTGTCCGGAGTGCGGGCGCAGGTTCACCACCCAGGAGACGGTCCTGCTGATGGTGAGCAAGCGTAGCGGGGTGACCGAGCCCTTCTCGCGGGACAAGGTCGTCGCGGGCGTACGGCGGGCCTGTCAGGGCAGGCCGGTGACGGAGGACTCTCTGGCCCAGCTGGGGCAGAGGGTCGAGGAGGTCATCCGGGCCAGGGGCGCGGCGGAAATCCCCTCCAACGAGGTGGGGCTGGCGATCCTGGGCCCGTTGCGGGAGCTGGACGAGGTGGCGTACCTGCGGTTCGCATCGGTATATCGCGGTTTCGAGAGCCTGGCGGACTTCGAGGCCGAGATCGAACAGTTGAAGACGGAGAGGGAGTCGAGCCGCACCGGCGAGACGAGCTCGGCCGTCAAGGGCCTGAAGGGGGAGTCATGACGGAGACGGCAAGCGGTTCAGTGGCGCGCGGGGGCAAGAGGCCCCGCAAGGGTCTGAAGATGAAGCGGATCTTCACCAAGCCGGGCGTGCATCCCTACGACGAGATCACCTGGGAGCGCCGTGACGTCGTCATGACCAACTGGCGCGACGGGTCGATCAACTTTGAGCAGCGGGGTGTCGAGTTCCCCGAGTTCTGGTCGGTCAACGCGGCCAACATCGTGACCACCAAGTACTTCCGGGGCGCCGTGGGCACCCCGCAGCGTGAGTGGAGCCTGAAGCAGCTGGTCGACCGCGTGGTCGGCATGTACACCAAGACCGCGGTCGAGCACGGCTACTTCGCCACCGACGAGGACGCCGAGATCTTCGACCACGAGCTCAAGTACGCGCTCTCGCACCAGGTCTTCGCCTTCAACTCGCCGGTCTGGTTCAACGTGGGCACGCAGTCCCCGCAGCAGGTCAGTGCGTGTTTCATCCTTGCCGTGGACGACCAGATGGAGTCGATCCTGGAGTGGTACAAGGAAGAGGGCGTGATCTTCAAGGGCGGTTCCGGCTCGGGCATCAACCTGTCCCGCATCCGCTCCTCCAAGGAACTTCTCTCCAGCGGCGGTACGGCCAGCGGCCCCGTCAGCTTCATGCGCGGCGCCGACGCCTCGGCCGGGACCATCAAGTCGGGCGGCGCCACGCGGCGCGCGGCGAAGATGGTCGTGCTCGACGTCGACCACCCCGACATCGAGGAGTTCATCGAGACCAAGGCCCGCGAAGAGGACAAGATCCGCGCCCTCCGCGACGCCGGTTACGACATGGACCTGGGCGGCAAGGACATCGTGTCCGTGCAGTACCAGAACGCCAACAACTCCGTGCGCGTCTCCGACGAGTTCATGCACGCGGTGGAGAAGGGCGAGAAGTTCGGCCTGCGCGCCCGCCTGACCGGCGAGGTCATCGAGGAGGTCGACGCCCAGGACCTGTTCCGCAAGATGGCCAAGGCGGCGTGGGAGTGCGCCGACCCGGGCATCCAGTACGACGGCACGATCAACGACTGGCACACCAGCCCGGAGACCGGCCGCATCACCGCGTCCAACCCGTGCAGCGAGTACGTCCACCTGGACAACTCCTCCTGCAACCTGGCCAGCATCAACCTGCTGAAGTTCCTGAAGGACGACAACTCCTTCGACATCGCGAACTTCGTGAAGCTCACCGAGCTGATCATCACGGCGATGGACGTCTCGATCACCTTCGCGGACTTCCCGACGGAGAAGATCGGCGAGACCACCCGCGCCTACCGCCAGCTCGGCATCGGCTACGCCAACCTGGGCGCGCTGCTCATGGCCACCGGCCACGCCTACGACTCCGACGGCGGCCGCGCGGTGGCCGGAACCATCACGAGCCTGATGACCGGTGTCTCCTACCGCCGCAGCGCGGAACTGGCCGGGGCCGTCGGCGCGTACGAGGGTTATGCCCGCAACGCCGAGCCGCACAAGCGCGTCATGCGCAAGCACGCCGCCGCCAACGACAACCTGCGCACGGTCGGCATCATGGACTCCAAGATCCACACCGAGGCGTCGAAGCAGTGGTCGGAGTGCCTCAAGCTCGGCGAGAAGAACGGCTACCGCAACGCCCAGGCGTCGCTGCTGGCCCCGACCGGCACCATCGGCCTGATGATGGACTGCGACACCACCGGCATCGAGCCGGACCTGGCGCTGGTCAAGTTCAAGAAGCTCGTCGGCGGCGGCTCGATGCAGATCGTCAACCAGACGATCCCGCGCGCGCTCAAGCAGCTGCGCTACCAGCAGGAGCAGATCGAGGCGATCGTCGAGTACATCGCCGAGCACGGCCACGTCGTCGACGCGCCCGGCCTCAAGCAGGAGCACTACGAGGTGTTCGACTGCGCGATGGGCGAGCGCGCGATCGCGCCGATGGGCCACGTGCGGATGATGGCCGCCACGCAGCCGTTCCTGTCGGGCGCCATCTCCAAGACGGTCAACCTGCCCGAGTCGGCCACGATCGACGACATCGAGCAGGTCTACCTGGAGGGCTGGAAGCTCGGCCTGAAGGCGCTGGCCGTCTACCGCGACAACTGCAAGGTCGGCCAGCCGCTGTCGGCCGGGGGCAAGAAGGAGGAGGCCAAGACCACCGAGGCCGCCGCCGGCGAGCCCGAGGTCAAGGTCATCGAGGTCAACCGGCCGACCCGCCGCCGCATGCCCAACCAGCGCCCCAGCACGACGACCCGCTTCACGGTCGGCGGCGCCAAGGGCTACATGACCGCCTCGTCCTACCCGGACGACGGTCTGGGCGAGGTCTTCCTCAAGATGTCCAAGCAGGGCTCGACGCTGGCGGGCGTCATGGACGCCTTCTCCGTGGCGATCTCGATCGGGCTGCAGTACGGCGTGCCGCTCGAGACGTACATGAGCAAGTTCGTCAACATGCGCTTCGAGCCCGCCGGAATGACGGACGACCCGGACATCCGGATGGCCACGTCGGTGATGGACTACATCTTCCGCCGCCTGGCCCTGGACCACCTGCCGTACGACGAGCGGGCCGCCCTGGGCATCTTCTCGGCCGCCGAGCGGGCCGCGCAGCAGCGCGGTGAGGACCCGGCGCCGCTGCACGAGTCGGTGGACCGGGAGATCCTGGCCCAGTCGGCGCCGATAGAGGCCGCCAAGCCGGAGCCGGCCGCCGAGCCCGCGCCGGGCCGCGAGCTGACGCTGGAGAGCCACCAGCGCTTCACGGCGGACGCGCCGCTCTGCATGACCTGCGGCACCAAGATGCGCCCCGCGGGCAGTTGCTACGTCTG